>SLOS01000141.1 GCA_007132365.1 Bacteroidales bacterium
AGCCCCTGGCACCATATACAAGAACCAGCCGGTTATCAAACAGCCTCTGCTCATTATTGAAATAGATACCATGTTCAAGCGCATTTCTGGCCGACAACTCTATGGTGGTTTCAGAGGCTCCCTCTATAGCGGCACTTATGATACCCGGATCGAGCATATGGTATATACTGCTTACCCCGAAAGAAAAAGTGTTATTGTCATTGAGCAAATATGAAAAACCGGTTTTAAGGTTAATGTTGTTTATTAATGACTGCCACCTGAAAGTGGCCGGACCGACATCGCCTGTGATATTGAACCGGTAATTGCTGTAGTGCAATGAGAAGTTCCCGGAGAACCTGTCCGAGAAGATCCTGTTCCATCTAAGACTGCCGGTGGCATTGCCCCAGTCAAACCCGAAAAGGTCGCTGAAAGCGGTCAGATCCTTACCATAATACCCTGATACAAAAATTCGGTTCCGGTCGTTTACCACATAATTCATTTTTGCGTTCAGGTCATAGAAAAACAACCGGGTATCCCTCTGGTTTTCATCGGGCGAAAGCTTCAGAAACAGGTCCGCGTAGGTCCTCCGCCCTGCAACCAGAAAACTGCTCCTGCCCTGCTGAACCGGACCCTCCACACTTACCCTGCTGGAAATAAGCCCTATGCCACCATTGACTTTATACTCGTCCATACTGCCGCTCTTCATTCCTATATCCAGAACTGACGACAATCTTCCCCCGTAAGAGGGATGTATGCCTCCCTTGTAAAGTTTCAGATCAGCAACAGCATCGGGATTGAAAACAGAAAAGAAATTAAAAAGGTGTGAGGCATTAAATACAACCGCATCATCAAAAAGCACAAGGTTCTGGTCGGCATTACCCCCGCGTACAAAAAATCCGGTATTGCCGTCACCGGCGGACTGCACCCCCGGTAAAAGCTGAACGGTACGCAACACATCAACCTCCCCAAGGAATGCCGGTACATTGCGTATTGTCTCCATGCTTACAGCTATGGCGCTCATCTCAGCCTGCTCCACATTCCGGTCGGCTGCCCGTGCAGAAACAACAACTTCATCAAGGCGGACTGCTGAACCTGCAAGTTCCACATCAAGGCCGACATCCTGTTCAGAGCTTACCACTTTTTCCAGACTCTCATAACCCACAAAAGAAAAAACTATCCTGTATTCGCCACCTGGTAGTGGCAGCCTGTAAAACCCGTCTGAGCCGGTAACAACACCAAACTGGATATCGGGCACAAAAACGGTTGCGCCAACAAGTGTTTCACCGGTTTCAGCATCAGTAACAGTGCCGCTCACAACATAACCCTGTGCAAAAGCTTCCGGCCGGATAACCAGGGCAAGGATGAAAAAGAATATTATGGCTGAGAGTGGCTTGATACGAAACATAAACTGTCTGAAAAAAAATCCGGAATATTTTACTACACTGGTAAACTGTTTTATCCGGTACTTTATTGCAAAATATATTACCATTAATAATAAACGGCAGGATAAATCAATTGTTCAGGCTTTTCAACTATTTATAATCAGTGAACCCTTTCCGGCAGCAAACAAAAGTTAAAAGTGTGGCTTTACCGGTAATTGATCCGGACGCCAACCTGAAAAATGTGCTTTTCAGGTAATAAGGGAAAAACCAGCTTTACCGTTTCCGTGCCAATTATTTACTTATTTACCTGGACCAGGACAGTGCATCTACCATTGGTTTCAGATGTGTCAGAAGAAGAATTTTATCAAACTACCAGAGTTATTGCAAAATATTCGTAACATTTTGCCTGCAATAACTGTAAAACTGTAAGTATTGGGTAACCGGATCAAAATACAGGAACAATCCATAATCCTGATATTTTGCATTACATGTTCATATGGTTAGTCTGTAACCTTTTAACTTGAGTCTTTTAGAAAACTAATCTTTTTTATCATGCCAACATTGATTTTAGTGGCCATTATCTGGATAATCATCTCAATAGGTGTAGCTTTTTGGGGTAAAAGCAGAAAGACCGGATTTCTGAAAACATTGATCATGTCATTAATTCTTTCTCCGGTAACCGGCCTTATCATTGTCCTTCTGTCATACAGGAGAACGAATGCCGGAGGGAATATGCCGGAGGCGGATGAATATATCGAGAAAGGGGTTTCAAGTTTTAACCTCGGGAGATTCAATGAAGCTATTGAATATTTCAATAAGGTAATAAAACTTAATCCCTGCAATGCATCTGCATATTATAACCGGGGAAGTGTAAAATATGAATGTGGCGACACTGTAGAGGCTATTGTCGATTTTAACAGGGCGATTGAGATAAACCCGGCCGATTCTAGAGCCTATCTTAACAGAGGCCGCTCAAGACTTGTGTTATTAGGTAATGACAATGAAGCAATATCCGATTTTAAAAAGGCCGCGGAACTGGGCAACAAGGAAGCACTGAAAATAATAATTGGAATGGGTATCGAACCAGCCGGGGTCAGTCATTCATCAGCACCCTGAACCACAAAACAGGGAATACCCCAATAATTAAGACAACTGCCAAATCAGCAGGTTGTCTTGTATTGTCGGGGTGAGAGGACTTGAACCTCCGGCCTCGTCGTCCCGAACGACGCGCGCTGCCAACTGCGCCACACCCCGTCGCAATTTTATTCGGGCCCCTGTTCCCTCAGGTTATTCACATGAACCGACCCAACAGGACCTGAATCCAAAATGTCTGCAAATTTATAAAATAAAGCTCAATAACGTGCAATCAGAACCGGGTAATTTCGCGCTGCCTGATCGCCTCGTAAATTATTATAGATGCAGCCGCTGAGACATTCAGTGAATCTACCTTCCCGAACATGGGGATTATGATATTTGCATCGGAATTATCCTCCCATATGGCTGAAACACCTGTTGCTTCAGTACCGGCAATAATAGCTGAAGGGCCTCTGTAGTCGATAAGGTGATAAGGTGTGGAAGCAGTCAGGGCAGTGGTGTATATTTTTATGTTCATGTCCTTCAGCCAGGTTATGGCCTCTTTCGAGGAACAACAGACAATCTGAACGGTAAATAGCGTTCCGAGACTGGACCTTACAACATTCGGATTGAATATATCAGTACCGCTGTCACACACCAGCACAGCATTAACTCCGGCTGCATCAGCAGTGCGGAGTATTGCGCCAAGGTTTCCGGGCTTTTCAACTGATTCTACCACTAATACAAGGGGGTTGCCGCACTGGTTCAGATCACTGAAAGAAAGCCTTTCCTGCCGGGCAACAGCCAGCAGTCCGTCCGCCCCCTCACGGTACACAAGCTTTCTGAAAACTTCCCTGCTCGTTTCCAGTATCTGTACCTGGCCTGTCAAAATATCAATTACATCCTTAGCCCCGGAATAGATTTCAGGGTCACCGGAGTGACCGCCGGCAGTTCCATTTTCAATAATTGACGGACAGACAAAAAGTGTGTGAAACTGGTAACCTGATAGCATGGCAAGCCTGATCTCCCTGATGCCTTCTATCAGAAACAACCCTTCCTTCTTCCGCACAGAGGCTTTCTGCAGGGAAACGGCAAATTTGATTTTTGGATTTTGCAGACTGGCAATCCTGATACTCATGATTTCTTTGACTGAACATGAAAGTTAAAAAAAAACTGTCAATATGGGCATTATCAGGCTTAAATTTATATCCAGATTTTTTTGACCCTCTTAAATAATTTACATAATTTTATGCTTAATTTTCTTAATACATGCCACCTGTCCATTTTGCCTATGCGAAATGGTTCGTTTTTTTTGGAAATACAGGATATACAGGAAGATATTCAGTTGCATAACTAAAAAAGAACCCCCATGGAAAGAGGGCTGTTTAAGATTATCAAGAACCAGACTAATTATCCGAATGTCTCAATCCTGTTGACTACTCACAAGACAGCACCCGACAACAACCAGGATGCAAAAATTCTTAAAAATTTGCTGAAAGAAGCCGAACGAAGATTATTGGCTGAATTTAAGAAAAGAGAGATCAGAAAGTTGATTGAAAAGTTAAACAAAACGGTCAGGTCAATAGATATAAGGCATAATCTTGATGGATTGGCAATTTTTGTCAATAACAATTTTGAAAAAGTGGTTCGCCTGCCTTTCCCCGTCAGGGAGAGGGTAATAATTGATGAGTACTTTGCCACGCGCGACCTGATCAGGGCCATAAACAGGGGTGTCAACTATTACACCCTCTCTGTCAGTGCCGGGTTTGTAAGGCTTTTCGAAGTACACAGGGACAAATTTTCCGAAATTACCGAAGGAGGATTCCCTTTTGCAAATCCGTTTCCGCGGGGGACAAACCTGGAAGAGTCAACATCCTGGAAAGAGGCCAGGCTAAAGGAATTTTTCAATATGGTTGACAAATCAATTGTGCAGATTCAAAACCAGCACCCTATGAAAATGGTAATCGCCGGTGTGGAAAGGAATATCGCCCTTTACAGGGAAGTATCGGCCTTGACAGGCAGGATTATGTTAACCATTGAAGGGAATTATGACAATGCATCCCCCCACGACCTTGCAGCAATAATATGGCCCGAAGTAAAAAATAAAATGGCCGGGAAAAGAAGGCAGGTGATCAAAAAACTTGATGAGGCTATAGGCCGGGAAAAGCTGGTAACCGGAATTGAAGAAGTCTGGAAGCTTTCGAGGCAGAACAGGGGTGAATTACTGGTTGTTGAAGAAGACTTCCAGCAGGCGGCCCAAATAAGCAGTAATGGAAACTCCCTCACCCTGATAAACGACCCGGGAATACCCGGGTCTACCGATGACCTGGTTGATGAGATTGCAGAGAAGGTTGTCTCAACAGGAGGGCGGGTTGTTTTCGCTGAAAACGGTTCGCTGGGAAAATACAACAGGATTGCAATGATTCTTAAATACTGAATGATTTATTCCCGGAGGGCTCTTTCGCGCTTCCATTCGGTCGACCTGCCAAGCCAGCGCATTCCAAGTACAAATCCTCTTATTTTCAGAGTATTGTGCCCATCAAGCGACATGTAACAGTCATAAGTCCTGCCGTTATCGGGATCATATATCCGTCCCTTTTCCCATTCCTGTTTGGAAGCATTGTATGAAAAGCCGGTCAGTATCTCAAGTCCGAGAAGCGGACGATTCCTGAGTGAACGATCAGGGTTTTCATCATCAACTTTGGGTGTGCCATCGTCTTCAAGAGGCTCTTCAAGCCAGACAATCTTGCCGTTATACTGGCTGCCCGCAACCCGGTATATTTCAATTTGTGCATTGCCGTCTTCATTCAGCCAGAAACCGGCAACCCGGTCAGCCTGTGCCAGTAAAGTATAGGAAGCAAGGAACATAATACAGATAAAAGCTGTCAAATTTCTCATCAGCAATAATTTTATGTTAGATAATCGGTGTAATGCATCTTCAATA
>SLOS01000311.1 GCA_007132365.1 Bacteroidales bacterium
CGCAGGGGTACGGTGGGGGCGGCCCGTTACGGGGGTGAAAGAAACCCCATGAAGAACTCCAGCCCCACACAGTTCTACATAGTGAGGCACGACAGGGCAGCTCCGCACCTCGACGGTGAATACACCATATTCGGACAGGTCATGAGCGGGCATGATGTGATCGACAGCGTGGCGGTACAGCCAACCGATGAGCGCGACAGACCCCTGGAAGACATAAGGCTCAAAAGGGTGCGGGTAGAGAAGGTCAAAAGGTCTGATATCACCAGGTTCTATAATTTCAGCTACTAAATAACATACGACTACCTAGCAACACACGAATTTAATAATGCAAAAGGCAAGTTGAATTTATGTACTATACAACCCTCATAGATACAGAATAATGCCTGAACCGAATGATCAGTGTTATTATTTTTATATTTATTTGTGAACCCCGTTTATTTTTATAATTTGGTAAAATCAAATCTTAATTTAATGGATCATACAACCGAATCCTTCAGCCTGGAAGAAACGAAAATTCTGAACAAATTCTTCACGAATACCGACAGGCCGGTATTCGTACTGATTAATCTGCCAGAAGTGGTTAAAGGTGCATTATTTGCCAGATACAGTAGGTCTTCAAAATCTCTGAGGAGATTGTTCCTGGATGAATTTTACACCAGTGAGTTTGATTCTGTTGAGGTTCAGGCTGAAGCCGGGAAAAAGCGGGCTCAGGACCTGTATGATAAAGTTTTTCTTGAATACGGTGATGATTCGGTTGCGCAACTTGGCGGCGCACACCTCGCGTGTGAGCAGGTATCCAATATTCTTGCCAAATTTATAGAAAAAGGCAGGCTGGCCGCTTACCTTGAACAAAGTACCAGGTATGTTTTTTATAACCAAAAAGTTAATGGTAAATACAAGTTCACAGTACCTGAGGAAATACGGAATTCTCCATTTAATGATGACTATGAAAGTTATGTGTCTTCCTTGTTTGAAGCCTATACCACCATTGTCGACAGAATGATTACCATCTTTCAAAAGCAATATCCACTGGAAAATGGTACTAACAAGCGAGCATGGGAAAATACGCTGAATGCAAAAGCTTGTGATGTGGCAAGGGGACTCCTTCCGGCAGCTACAAAAACTAATCTTGGCATGTACGCAAACGGACAAACGTATGAATACCTGCTTATTAAAATGCTGGCCTCAGAATTATCCGAGGTCAGGCTGTATGCCGGCATGATACTCGAAGAACTCCGTAAAGTTATACCTTCATTCCTTGTTAGAGTGGACAGACCTGACAGGGGGCAAATATGGTCTAAATATTTAAAAGACATATCTGTTAAGATGGGGAATATCTCCGATGATGCAGCCAATGTATTGCCAAGTCCGGGTAGTACTCCTGAAGTAGCACTGGTGGATTGGGACAAGGATGCTGCCACTAAGCTGATTGCCGATGCACTATACGAATATTCTGATAATTCTTTGACTGATCTTACAGCTTATGCCAGTCAATTAAGCGATAAGGACAGAGGTGAAATTATCAGGGCATATTTCGGCGACAGGAAAAACAGGAGGCACAGACCAGGAAGAGCAGCAGAATCGATATTCTATACGTTTGACATTTGTTCTGATTACGGTGCTTTCCGCGACCTGCAACGCCACAGGATGCTAACCATACAGTGGCAGAAACTATCTCCGGACCTGGGTTATGTATTACCTTCCGAACTAGGTGAATTTCCTGAGCTGAAAACACTATTTATCGATACAATCAATAAGTCCAGGCCTGTTTTTGAAAAACTCATGACAACAGCCGGGAGGGATATTGCTCAATATGTTGTTCCCTTCGCCTGTAAGATGAGATATACAATCAGAATGAACCTCAGGGAGGCGTTTCATTTTATCGAGCTAAGGTCTCAAAAACAGGGACATCCCTCGTACCGGAATATATGTCATCAGATGCATAATCTTATAAGAGAAAAAGCCGGTCACGGTTTGTTTGCAGAGGAAATGAACTTTGTCGACCATAACCAGTACGAATATTCACGCGAGGATGCAGAAAAAAAATATTCCGGAAACCCTTAACAGGCTATGTTTACAGATAACCATTATGAGGAAAAGGCCAGAAAATGGCTGTTAAAATCGTTTGATGCGGTTTTTTCTCATTGGAACGAGGGATCGAATAGTTTTTATCGTTCGTCGGAAGAGTCAAAGAATTTACTATTTCCTACAGCAAGCTTCAGGTGTTATTCAACATATGAGAATTATTTACAACTCAATGACAAAAAAATCATTCCTGAATCACAAGCAGAGAAATATCAAAATTTCAATAAGTATATAACTACCAATGGCCTAAATAAAATAATAAATGAATCAACCAACGTCGATGCTTTGAAAAGCTATGTTTTATATGAACGAGCTCTTAAATGTTTATCCCTATACAATAAAAAACAAAAAATTCTTCAGTTAATAAAGAATATAAAAAAAAGGTCATCTAAAATAAACTCTGAGATAACAGTTGAAAGGTTATTAGAAAGAAGTCAGCCCGGTTCTTCCCCATATTTGCTTCTGAAACTTGTCCTGATCATTGATATTCTCAGGAAAGCTGATCCATCTCTCATAAAATACTTCACGTTTGGCGATCATTTCAAATCATCTATAAGTAGCGAAATAACCGGTTACCTTGTCAAACTGGCAGAAAACCATATTGATTACCATATGGCACGCTACCCGGTTACAGAAGAGACAAACTTCGATCCGCCTTCGCTGGCAATAGCTGTTTATTGCAGGTCAATACTTGATCAGGAATGGAAAAATACCTCCTTTTTCAATAAATGCCTGGAGGTGATCATGAACTCGCAAACAAAGAATGGCTGCTGGCCTGCAGGTATTTCTGTCTCTTTCAGCACCAATGCTGATGTTGTGCAAATACCGAGTATTGAGATTGCCGGCTATATAGCTGATTCGGCAATAGACAGAGCCATTCTTGTTAACCACAACAGCCGTCAGGAAAAAAGGCTTGAAACCATTATGCCCGGACTAAGGCGCACCCTGAATTACCTTGAACTAACTTACCAGACAGTTACAAAAAAGCATGGTAATAAAGAAGTTCTTTTTAAAGGCTGGTCAGGCGACAGGTTGGGTATTAACAAACATACCGAGGCATGGATCACGTCCATGGCAAACAGGTTTCTCTTTAAATGCTGGATTGCAGAAAAAGCATACGCACGATCCAGTGCATTGAATAAACTTGGTCATACCGAATTTTCCATGAAATTTTCAGGCAAGAATGAATGTAATAAATTCTGGCAAGAAAAGATCACAGAAACTGATTACCAGTTGTTTCCAACAAAGAAGGTTTATTCGTTTATTGAACCAATCCTGAACCAGAAAGATAAGAAGTTGTATTTATGTGTCCCTGAGAGTGGCAAGGTTTCTATGATACTGTTCGGACCACCGGGCTCAGGAAAAACCACTCTGGCATATAATATGGCAGAAGTGCTCGACTGGCCGCTTTTAGAATTGTCACCGGGACATTTTATCAGAAATGGACTGGAAATGATTGAATCGACTTCTAAAGAGATTTTTGACCTGTTGTCAAATGTCAACCACGCTGTTGTTTTATTTGATGAGTGTGATGAACTTTTCAGGGATAGGGATGAGAAAGGAGACCCGAGATCTGCGAGGACAATCTTATCCTTTGCCACAGCAAGCATGCTCACGAAATTACAGAAACTGCACGATAGCAAAAAGCTTATTTTTGTCCTTAATACCAACTATTTGTACAGAATAGACAAGGCAGTCAGCAGATCAGGCAGGTTTGATGAGAAAATCCTGATTGACCGGCCTGATGACCAAGCAAGAAAAATACTTATTCGAGATCGCAATATAGCTGTAAGTGAAGCTGAAGCAGATAAGCTCGCCATTGCCACCAGGGGATTTTCAATAAAAGAAATCCTGGATATATGTAAAAATAATGGCCCCAAAATGAATACCGTGGAAGAATATGAAAAATGGTGCACTACAACTGGTAAAGAAGAACTCGATGCAGCAGGTTTTATCAGTCAAGACAAGAAAGTGATCCTTAAAAGATGGGGATTAATGAATTCTGGTGAGCCCGATAATTAAGTAATTCGGAAAAATAATCATAATGGAAATGCATAAAAATATAAAGATCTGCTGCGATTTTTGCCGTGAACTAAACGGTAACAGAGATAATTCGTTTCACGAAATCTACGCACGGATAGCTGATACCAGGATTATCTGGTCTTCTGAGTCATTTGTCGTGCTGCCGACAATCGGACAGCTCTTCGCAAACAGTCTTTTGATCTTACCAAAACAACATTATGAATTAATGTCCTCTCTTCCCGCTTCCCAGCTTGATGAACTGGAAGGCTGTTATGAACTTTTTTATGATGATCTTTCACCTCACGGCAAGGTCATAGCATTTGAACATGGAGCGAAATCTGATACAAGGGGTGGTTGCGGGATATATCATGCCCATCTTCACATTTTACCTGTACCTGATTATGTTGATTTATTCTCCTTACTTGATCATGAATGCCAGAAATATGATTCGTTCAAGCATGCTTACAGGAATACAAAAAGCATGAGCGAATACTTACTTGCTATCAACCCGGATAAAACTGTTGGAGTTTTGGATTTGTCGTGTTTATCCGGTCATTATCCTTCTCAGTTTTTCAGAAGGAAATTGTCAGAATATTTTAATCTTAAAGCATCCTGGAACTGGCGTGAATACACGTATCCTGAAGAACGATTGATGAATTTGATCAGCAACGCTGTTTCCCGTAAATTTCATTCGTTTCCAGTTTAGTAAGCAACCATTGCAAAAGGTATGGATATTTCAACTCCAGAGCAATATGGAGATGGATATTTTTGTATACGAAGACTTTCATCTTGAGGATTACACCCCCCGTTCGCACATCAGGGGTGAGATATCTGTTTGATCATGATCTCAATTATCGTAGCCATGGCCCGGAACAGGGTGATCGGGAGGGACAACTCGCTGATCTGGCACCTGCCGGCCGATCTGAAATATTTTAAAAAAACGACAATGGGCAGGCCCGTCATCATGGGCAGGAAGACCTTTGAGTCGGTCGGCAAACCGCTGCCGGGACGAACCAACATAATTGTCACCCGCCGCAGAGGCTACTCCGCAGAGGGGTGCCTGGTGGCCGGCTCGCTGGAGGAGGCGGTAGAGATGGCAAAGGGCTCAGATGGCTCAGGCAATGGACCGGGTACCGGTAACGCGGGCCACAAGACTTCCGGCAGTGTTCCCGGCCCGGGCGGCAGCGCTTCAGGCACCGGCACTGACCCTGCTACTGGCGGCACCGGCAACAGCCCGGGCGGCAGCGCTTCAGGCACCGGCACTGACCC
>SLOS01000183.1 GCA_007132365.1 Bacteroidales bacterium
AATATTCCATCCTGTTTCCGGTCTTTTTTGCAATATCAATCAACCCGAGTCCGCCACCACCCTTGGAAGATAATTTCTGATGATTAAGAACGAATTTGTACATATCCTTTAACTCATCCCTGGAAAGAGAATTTATCTTATCAATCTTATCTTTGAGTTGCTTTACCTTGCCCTTGCGAACGAAATTTCCTGTTGATATCCTGTAGAGATCACCTTCCCTTGAAACTACAAGCACACCAAACCGGGCATCAAATTCATCCTTGATCTTATCTGGAAGCTCATCTATATGATGAAACAGGTTCTGGAGACTTTCAACCAGAACATTATAGATTTTTTTCTTAACTGCGGAGACAGTATTTATATCATCGAGCTTTGATTCAATTACTTCAAGAACATTTGTAATCAGGTCGGGAGTAATGCTACCCTTATATGCGAGGAGTACATCGCCTTCATTCATTTTCCTGAAACTATCCTGTAAATTAAAACTCATAAAAGGCTTTTGCTTTGATAAACACCACCTGACCGGCAAATATTTCGAACAAATATAGCAAAACTACAATTTTAAACACAAAAATTACAAAATTTAAAAATATATATTTATTCTTAATAATCAATATACGTTTTTCTTTTTGAAATGTAATAAGTTATAAAAATTATCGATTTTGTTTTTTACTTCCTTTGTATATGCTGTATTTAACAAACCTGCATTCAAGCGGTCCGTTAAAAAGCAATATCTTCCTGTCAGGCCTGAGACCGGTAAACTTGAGCGCTTCCAGATTACTTGTAAGTATCCAGGCCGCATAGCCTGCATAATTTTTCTTCAGGCAGTCGCCTATTATAACATGAAAAGCTTTCATGTTTTCATGCTTCAATCTCCCCCCATAGGGAGGATTCATAACCAATACACCTCCATTACCGGGAGGAACCATATTTTCGAATGAGGAGATTTTGAAATCTATCTTCTTACCCAGAAATGCATTTTTCGCATTTGATCTGGCCATACTTATCGAGCGGGAGGATATATCAGATCCTGTTATCCGAGGTAAAGCGGGCAGGTCAGGATAATCTTCATTATAAATACTTTCCAGAAGCGGCCTGTCGAAATCGGTCCATTTTTCAAAAGCGAAATTTTTCCTGTATATCCCGGGAGGAATGTTATAGGCCATCATAGCTGCTTCTATGGGTATTGTGCCTGACCCGCACATCGGGTCAATAAAATCTGATCTGCGGTTCCAGCCGGTAAGCATTATCATGCCGGCTGCCAGCACTTCATTCAAAGGGGCCGGACTTGCCTCGGACCTGTATCCCCTTTTATGCAATGATTCACCTGATGAATCAAGAAGCAGGGTACACCTGTCGTCAGATATATGAAGGTTCAGCCTTATATCAGGATTGACTGTATCCACATCCGGCCTTTTTCCTGTTTTTTTCCGAAACTGATCGGCGATGGCATCCTTGACTTTAAGTGATATATATCTGGAATGATTAAAATAGGGAGAATTTAAAACACCATCAATTGCAAACGTCATATTTTTCCGGAATAGTGAAGACCAGTCAAATTCAAGTGCACGATCGTAAAGCTCATTTTCATCTTTTGCCAGGAATTCATAAAACGGTATCAGTATCCTGAGGGCTGTCCGTAAATGGAAATTAGCCCGGTACATCAACTCCTTATTACCGCTGAAATAAACCACCCTGGTACCCTTCCTTATCTTACTTCCGCCTATTGCTTCAATCTCACCGGCAAGCACATCCTCAAGGCCCCTGAAAGTCTTGGCAACCATGTCAAAGCTCCCGGAAGTTATCCCGGCATGGTCTGTGAGGGATTGGTTCCTGATATTCACAAGTTATAAATTAAAAAATGTCCTTACCGTTTCAACAGCAGAATTAATTCGCTGTTCTCCTTTCCCGGTTACAAGTTTCCAGGGAACTCCGGTGATATTGATTTCACTGATATACATATCCATGAGCACCTCCCTCATCTCACCTCCATTCTCCCTTAACGGATCGGGTACCCAGGGTATGTCTGTATTGCATACCAGAAACAGGTCTGCCGGAGTGTTCATAATTGCATCATCAATCCACCCGGGATAGCGCCCATATACCACTTTAAACCAAACCTTGGTTACTATAAGATCTGTATCGTAAAATAAGATATCGCTGACTTCCTTAAGGTACGACTTTCCCCGCCGAACCTGCTCACAGGCGATATGCTCCACATCTTCAAAGTTATAGCTTCTTTTAAGGCCGGATATGTACTCTCGTGCATATTCAGGTACCCACAAGGTATTGAAGCAGTAGGCAAGGCTTTGTGCGAGCTGGGTTTTGCCCGTTGATTCAGGCCCCGTGATCACCACTTTACGGACTGGCATTTATAACCCATTCATTTATTGCCGGCTGATTGATAATTGCGTCTTATAATGGACTGGTAGGTACGGCGGTCATTTATTATCTCCATAGCCTTTAAAAAATCACTGTCCCGGGAATTTGTCAGTTGATAATACTCGCTCATATCCCATAAATCCCTTGCAATCAAAGCTTTTACCTGATTTGCTATCAGATCGTAAGAGATTTCCAGCTCTTTCTCCACAGGTTCAACACCTTCCCTTTTTCCATATTCCACCAGAGACAATATTATTGTTTCATCAACAACAAAATTGTTTTTATAGCTTCTGAAATCGGGATAGTCACTCCGGAGCTGATCCCTGTTGCGATCAACATAACTGAGAATAAAGCGGTTAAATATTCCGCGGCGGATAAGTGTACTATAATACAAAGTTATAGAAGTGGTATCAACAGGAACAAAAACATCCGGTATGATACCGCCACCTCCATAAACGGGCCTGTTATTTATTTTGGTGTAAAATTTAAGGGAGTCGGGGACCGGTATGCTGTCACGATAAAAAAATTCGCCATTGCTGTACCTCCTCAGGGCATCCAGACCATACTCTTCTACACCCAGATCATAAGGTTTCTGAATCAGCCTGCCGGTAGGAGTGTAATACCTTGCAACCGTCAGCCTTATCATAGAGCCGTCCGGCAGGTTAACCGGACGCTGAACCAGTCCCTTGCCAAAAGACCTCCTGCCTACTATCACTCCCCTGTCCCAGTCCTGAACAGCACCTGCCACTATTTCGCTTGCAGAGGCTGACCCCTCATTGAGCAGTACAACAAGGCGCCCATCAGTGAAATCTCCGACACTTGTGGAAAGATAATCCATTTTGGAAATATTCAGACCTTCAGTATATACAATCATTTTGCCCTGATCCAGAAAATGATCGGCCAGGGTAATGGATTCCTGCAGATATCCGCCACCATTATACCTTAAATCAAGAATCAGGTTTTTCATTTTTTGTTCCGTCAGTTTGCCGAGCGCTTCCTCAAACTCCCTGACAGTAGTAAAAGAAAAACGATTCAGGCGGATATAACCGGTCTCATCATCTACCATGTAGGCAGCATCAAGGCTAAATATAGGGATCTTATCTCTCGTAATGGTAAAATCAATAAGTGAAGATTCGTTGCGGCGCTTAATGGTAACCGTAACACGGGTACCCTTTTCACCCATAAGCTTTTCTCTCACCTGGTTATTTGTGATCCCTATGCCGGCTACATCCTCTGAATCTATTTTCACTATCCTGTCCCCTGCAAGTATTCCCACCTTCTCAGAAGGACCGCCGGAAATGGGAGAAATGATAAAGATTGTATCATCCAGAAGATTAAACTGAACACCAATACCTTCAAAATTTCCCTGAAGAGGTTCGTTCATTGCCTTTACCTCATCCTTGTTAATATAGACTGAATGGGGATCCAGTTTCTTGAGCATTTCCACTATGGCATGCTCAACAAGCTGATCCTCGTTCACCGTATCAACATAAAAATTGGATATTGATCCCAGGGCCTTACTGAATTTAAATACCTGTTCATTAAAAACCTGTGAATAGCCATTGTGACAGGGAAGAACCAGAATAACTAAAATCAAGATATACCTTATTCGTCTCATGCTGATATTTTTACTTACATAAATTACACTTCGCTGCAAATTAACAAACCCTGACCTCTGTTTAACGACCCGACTGGCGTTTTTGTTGAGGGCAATCCTTCTTTTAACAATTGTTATGATTAAGCAGGGTGGTTCTGAAATGCAACTATGAGAACCTAAAGATAGGTATTTTTCATCAAATGGAGAAATCCTATTCCCACTCAATGGTGGCAGGAGGTTTGGAACTGATGTCATAAACCACCCTGTTAACTCCTTTTACCTTATTAATTATCTCGCTTGATATCTTACTGAGAAATTCATAGGGCAGGTGAACCCAGTCAGCTGTCATACCATCTGTAGATGCCACAGCTCTTAAAGCAACTACGCTTTCATAAGTCCTTTCATCCCCCATTACACCGACCGATTGCACCGGCAGCAGTATTGCCGCAGCCTGCCATACCTGGTCGTACAACCCGGCATCGACAAGACCGTTTATAAATATACTATCAACCTCCTGCAAAACACCAACTCTTTCAGCCGTAATCTCGCCCAAAACCCTTACACCCAATCCGGGACCCGGAAAAGGATGGCGGTTCAGAAGAGATTTATCTATACCAAGCGTGGTACCAACTCTTCTTACCTCATCCTTGAAAAGCAGCTTTAAGGGCTCTATAACTTTGAGGTTCATCTTCTCCGGAAGTCCGCCTACATTGTGATGGGACTTGATGGTAGCCGAAGGCCCGTTCACAGAAACTGACTCAATAACATCAGGATAGATAGTGCCCTGGGCCAGCCATCTGACATCCCGGAGCTCTTTGGCTTCCTGTTCAAAAACCTCAATAAAACAACGACCTATGATTTTCCTTTTCTGTTCAGGATCAACAATCCCTTTGAGGGCATCAAGAAATTTTTTACGGGCATCAACTCCTTTTACATTAAGCCCCATATGCTTATAGGACATGAGGACTTTTGAAAACTCATCCTTCCGGAGCAGTCCGTTATCAACAAAGATACAGTTCAGGTTTTTTCCTATTGCCCGGTGAAGCAGAAAAGCAGTGACCGATGAATCAACTCCTCCTGACAGTCCCAGTATGACCTTATCCTGCTGCAGATCTTTTTCCAGCATCTCCACGGTATCTTCAACGAATGACGCTGGTGTCCAGTCCGCCCGGCATCCGCATATATCATCGATAAAATTTTTGAGTATGAGCTTACCTTCAGTAGTATGATAAACTTCAGGGTGAAACTGGATACCGTATATGCTTTCACCTTTAACCTGGTATGCAGCAACCGGTACATCAGTTGTGCTTCCTATAATCCTGTAATCAGGGGGCAGTTTCTGTATGGTATCGCCATGCGACATCCACACCTGGGAACCTTCCGAAAGCCCTGTAAACAATTCAGAGTTAAGATCAAATGAGTCCAGGTTTGCCCTGCCATATTCCCTTGCAGTAGAGGAGGAAACATCCCCGCCATCATTGAAGGCCATAAACTGGGCTCCGTAGCATATACCCAGAACAGGTATCTTCCCGCGGAACTGATCCAGTTGGGGAACAGGTGCTTCCGGATCCCTGACAGAATAAGGACTGCCTGAAAGTATGACGCCGCGGACCGATGGGTCAGTGAGAGGGAATTTATTATAGGGGTAGATTTCGCAATAAACGTGTAGTTCACGCACTTTTCTGGCTATCAACTGAGTATACTGCGAACCAAAATCTAAAACAACTATTTTATCCTGCATCTGAAATATGGATGTTTAATATCTCCCTGCATTATACTTATCCGGCTGCTAAATTACATTTTTTTTTAACATCACATCCGCTTCTAATAATTCAAATTGATTTAACTTTGCCTGAAAGACTGCATAATAATCAATTTATAAAGATCTGCCAATTACCAGTTATATCAAGTAGTAACCATAAAAATTAATAGAAATGCAAAAAAACAGTTCTTTTATTTTAAGCCTTGCGATTGCCTTGTCCCTGTTAATTGCTGCAGGTTGCGGACCAGGGTCTGAAAGGGTGGCTGAAGAGGAAGCTGCCGTAAAACATAATGTACTCACAGAAGAGGAGAAAGCAGAAGGATGGGAACTCCTTTTTAACGGAAGGAACCCATCCGGCTGGAGAGGCTTTCGTAAGGCTGACCTCACCATGGAAGAAGGATGGTATGCGCATCAGGGCATGCTTGTGGCACAAGGTATAGGTTGCGAACTTAGCGGCGACATTGTCACGGAGAGACAGTTCGAGAATTTCATATTGACCACTGACTGGAGAATAAGCGAAGGGGGCAACTCAGGGATTTTTTACATGGTTGCAGAAAATGATTACATGGCAATATATCATACCGGTCCGGGTTACCGGTTAGTGGATGATCCTGGCTATCCCGACCAATTGGATGACACCAGGTTAACAGCTGCCAACTTTGGCATGCATGCACCTGTCGATGCACCGGTTAAGCCCGCCGGAGAATGGAATACCGCCAGGATAGTGGTTGACAACGGTCATGTTGAGCACTGGCTTAATGGCGTAAAAGTTGTTGAATACCAACTCTGGTCAGAGGAGTGGGAAAAGCTTGTTGCTGCAGGCAAATGGGCAGATTACCCCGGTTATGGCAGGTATTCAAGAGGACATATCGCACTGCAGGACCATGGTGACCAGGTTTGGTTCAGGAATATGAAGATACTGGAACTGGAATGACCGCCGTTCCATGAATTAAAATAAAATAATGATACTTGTAGCTGACAGTGGATCAACCAAAACTACCTGGTGCATAATAAAAAAAGATTTTAACAGTATTGAAACATGCCAGACATCCGGCATTAATCCTTTTCTTCAGTCACCGGAGGAGATATCCGGAACGCTGAGAACCGAATTTTCCCTTTCAAGGGGCCACTTTGATGCAATATATTTCTACGGTGCCGGCTGCGCGAATCCTGAAAAAAATGAAAAGGTAAGGAGGCCGCTGGGAGAATTATTTAAGACAAATATCGTACTTGTCGACTCGGACCTGATGGCAGCTGCCCGATCACTGTGTGGCGATAAACCGGGAATAGCCGCCATCCTGGGCACCGGTTCCAATTCATGCTACTACGACGGGAAAAATATAAGCAGGCATGTTCCTCCGCTGGGATATATCCTTGGTGATGAAGGAAGCGGGACCGTCCTGGGAAGGAAACTTCTCTCTGATATACTGAAAAACCAGCTGCCCGAAAAATTATGCCGTGCTTTTTTTGACAAGTATAAAATGCAGCCGGCAGAGATTATGGACCGGGTTTACCGTCAGCCTTTCCCCAACAGGTTCATGGCACAGTTCACACACTTTATTGCCGGGCACGTTGAACATCCTTCAATCTACAAACTGGTCAAAGAGAGCTTCTCGGAATTTCTGAACCGTAATGTCAGGCAGTTTCCTGAAGCTTCCCGCCTTCCTTTAAATGTTACGGGAAGCATAGGATGGCACTTCAGGGACATCCTCAAAGAAGCGGCCGTTTCTTCAGGATTTACAACAGGATTAATCACCAGGGGACCCATGGAGGGACTGCTTGAGTACCATAAAAAAAATTATCATGCGATATAAAAAAGAGAGTATCTGACTATGATCAAACCGGGCGACAAGGATATCAGAATAATAATAACCGAACAACCATCAAAATACCAGGACCTTGAAAAAATGTCGGTCCGCGAACTTATTGAAGGGATCAACAGGGAGGATTCATATGTGCACAAAGCTGTCAGAAAAGCCCTGCCGCAGATTGAGAAACTTATAGAACAGATAATTGTGAGGATGCGGAAAGGAGGCCGTGTGTTTTATATTGGTTCCGGTACCAGCGGGAGACTGGGTGTACTGGATGCCTCTGAACTCCCTCCTACCTTTGGAGTGCCTGACAATATGGTTATTGGACTGATTTCCGGTGGTGATAAAGCCCTCCGCAAAGCAGTTGAGAAAGCCGAAGATGACCCGGAAAGGGCATGGGAAGAACTGAAACCATTTAAACCATCTGATCTGGATACGGTTGTCGGCATTGCAGCTTCCGGGACAACGCCCTATGTTGTGGGGGGACTGGAACGTGCCAGTAACGAGGGACTGCTGACAGGTTGCATAACCTGCAATCCTGGCTCTCCGGTGGCCCAGGCAGCTGAAATTGCTGTCGAGGCGGTTGTCGGTCCGGAATTTCTGACCGGAAGCACCAGGATGAAGGCCGGCACGGCGCAGAAGATGATCCTGAACATGATCACAACATCGCTGATGATCAAACTGGGTAAGGTAAAGGGCAATAAGATGGTTAACATGCAACTCACCAACAATAAGCTGGTAAGGCGGGGAACAAGAATGATCATGGAGGAGTTACCGCTTGATGCAGAAGATGCAATGGACCTGCTGCTAAGGCACGGATCGGTCAGGTTAGCCATTGAAACCTGGAGAAGGGATAACAGCTGAACAACCATGATTAAGGTATGACGGGAATCTTCCGGTCTATCAATCCTCAAGGGTTGATATATTGCCGGGATCCTCTCCCATAGCCTTAGCCTTGAGCACCCTTCGCATTATCTTGCCACTGCGGGTCTTTGGAAGCTTATCGACAAACTCGATCTTTTCCGGTTTTGCAATCGGTCCCACCTCATGCCCTATATGTTTTCTCAACTCCTCAACCAGGTTGTCACCCCTCTCCAGACCATCTCTGAGTATTACAAAAGCGTGTATTACATTACCCTTTATCTCATGAGGGACCCCGATTGCAGCGGCCTCGGCAACTGACGGGTGGCTGACCAGGGCGCTTTCTATATCGGCCGAGCCAAGGCGGTAACCTGAAACCTTGATGACATCATCAACCCTTCCGATCACCCATATATAACCATCATCATCGATCCGTGCACTATCGCCGGTCATGTAGTAACCGGGATATTTTTCCCAGTACTGCTGCCTGAATTTTTCAGGGTCGTTGAACAGTGTCCTGACCATTGAGGGCCAGGGTGTTTTAATCACAAGGAAGCCCTCGGTGTTCCTGCCTGCCGGTTTACCTTTCTCATCCAGTACATCCATTTCAATTCCGGGGAAAGGCAATCCTCCCGAACCAGGCTTTAAGGGATCGGTAGGAAAGGGAGAGATCAAATGCATTCCCGTTTCGGTCTGCCACCATGTATCTATTATGGGGCAGCTTCCGTTACCAATTACGTTGTAATACCATTTCCACGCTTCGGGATTAATTGGCTCACCAACCGACCCTAGTATCCTGAGCGAGGAGAGGTTGTGCCTCCTGGCCCATGCATCGCCAAATCTCATAAACCCCCTGATGGCTGTGGGAGCAGTATAGAATATATTTATTCCGTATTTCTCTATCATCTGCCACCAACGGTTGGGATAGGGATGGTAGGGAGCTCCCTCATACATAAAAGTGGTCCCCCCGTTAAGCAGCGGGCCATAAACGATGTAACTGTGGCCGGTTATCCAGCCGGGGTCAGCCGTGCACCAGAAACGGTCCTCTTCCTGAAGATCGAGATAATATTTTGTGGTCACATATGTTCCCACCATATAACCGCCATGTGTATGCAGGATTGCTTTAGGCTTGCCAGTGGTGCCCGAGGTGTATAATATAAAAAGCGGGTCTTCGGCCGACATTATTTCCATCTGACAGTTATGGGCGGCTATCGGGAGACTGACAAGTTCGTGGTACCACATATCCCGGCCCGGCTGCATGAATATCTCGTGACCGGTACGCCTGACTACCACCACATGTTCCACTGTACCTGCCCTCTGGAGTGCCTCGTCGGCAATATCTTTTAAAGGAACAATCTTCCCCCGCTGGAATGCTCCGTCAGCAACGATCAGGACCCGGGACTGGCTGTCTTCTATCCTTTCGGTAAGAGATTCAACTGAAAAGCCCCCGTAAACAACAGAATGGATGGCTCCTATCCTGGCACAGGCCAGCATGGCGGTAATTATCTCCGGTATGCGCCCCATATAGATGGTTACCCTGTCACCTTTCTCAACTCCCATGCTCTTAAGCACATTGGCAAACCTGCAGGTTTCCTGGTGCAACCGGAAATAGGACATAGTTTTCACATCACCCTGCTCTCCCTCCCATATCAGGGCAAGTTTATTCCTTCTGAAAGTATTCAGATGCCTATCCAGGCAGTTATAGGAGATATTGGTTTCCCCTCCGGTGAACCATTTGTAGAAAGGTTTATCAGAATCATCAAGCACCTTGTCCCAATTTTTGAACCAGTGCAGTTCTTTTGCAAATCCGGACCAGAAACCGGCCATGTCCTTTACAGCCCTTTTATCAAGGTCGTCCCTGCTTTTTACATGAGCTTTTTGCCTGGTTTTTTCAGAAGGATAGAACACCTCGCCGGATAGATCTTTTGCGGACATATCATTTTATATTTTAGCAGTAATAATAACCAAAATATAAAATTAATGATATATTTTTATATATATCTATTAATATATAAAAATTTTAAAAAAAGAATTTTAGACGGATTTACAGTTGCCCGGGCAGGTTTGTTGATCCGTAACCGGTTAACTGGGATATATTTTGCTCCGGAGAATTACCTGTTACGCTTTCTCAGCCGGTCGGCCGCTTTTAGAACGATCTCCCTTGTTGAATCTAAACTAAGGCATGCATCAGTTATAGAGATGCCCCACTCAAGTGAATTTTTGTCAAACCCGCTCAGGTCCTTGCTTATTTTCTGATTTCCTTCCCTGAAATTTGTCTCCGTCATCAGTCCGACGATCATCTCATTGCCTTCACAAATCTGCTGAATGACATCTTCAAATACCTCCGGTTGTTTTCTGTAATCTCCGCCGGAATTGCCGTGACTGCAATCGACGATTACACCATTTAAAAGCCCCCTGGCGGATGATGCTTTCTGAACAAGTTCCACACTGGCCCTGTCATAATTGGGCCTTACCCCCCCCCTTAAGACAAGGTGTCCTGTATCATTCCCGGTGGTTGCAACCACACTGGCATTCCCGTACTGGTCGATCCCTATGAAACAGGTCTCATTTTTCAAGGCGATAAGAGAATTAACTGCAGCATCTACATCACCCCGTGTACTGTTCTTATATCCCACCGGCATTGACAGTCCCGACATCATTTCCCTGTACAACTGGGTTTCACTTGTGCGCGCACCTACAGCCGTCCATGACACAAGGTCTGAATAGTACTGGGGAGTAAAGGGATTAAGGAATTCCGTTGCTGCCGGCAGTCCGCATTCACTTACTGCATGTATCAGTATCTCCCTTGCCAGTTTAAGGCCCTTCTCAATATCCCAGGAATTATTGATGTTTGGATCATATATAAGACCTTTCCATCCATCAATGGTACGCGGTTTCTCAAAATAAAACCGTCCTACAAACAGGAACTGGTCTTTCACCTCTTTTGCCATACTGGCAAAACTGCAACAAAGTTCCTTTGCCTGATCAGCATCATGAATGGAACAGGGACCGGTAATCAGGAGTTTTCTATTATCCTCTCCCCTGATAATTGCAGTGATTTCCTGTCTGGACCTTTTGACAAGCTCGCGGCCTTTGGCTGCAACCGGCAATTCTGACACGAATTCTGCCGGTCTCGGCAAAGTCCGGTAGTATTTGATGCGCTTATCAGTTACTCCGTTAAACTCTGACATTTTCCTTCTTATTTTATCTGTGCAAATATGCAGTCCGTGCCAACCTTTAATTTTGATCAGTAACTGCCTGTTTAAAGGCTTTTATGAAAATGCAAATGTAGATGAAATTTTTTTCATTAAAAATTACACATGGACAAATGAAAAAATTTTATCGGGAAGCAACAGAGATCCGGCCCTGGCTTAAAAATCGATCATTGCCTTCATGACCCCGTCTTTGTATCCGGCAACAAGATCAAAAGCCTCATTTGTTTTTTCAAAAGGGAAGCGATGAGTGACCATATTTTTTATATTTACACCTGCATCTGCGATCATATCAAGGGTCTCCTCCAGTGCATGGTTCTGCCTTCTGATATTAACCAGCGTTATCTCCTTCCGGCGTATTTTCTCGGCACTGAAGGACCAGTTGTCAAATTCCGGTATACCGACTATGATTATTTTCCCTCCGGGCTTTACAAGGTCTGCGGCCTGATCCATAGCTTCCTGCTTCCCGCAGCATTCATATACCATATCCAGTCCCCGCTCTTCCAGGTCAAGTATCTTCTTTACTATATCCTCCCGGTCAGGATTACCTGACCAGGCAGCGCCGGTATCGCCTGCCATTTTTGCACGTTCATCGATCCTGTCGGTGACAAATATTTTTTCGGCACCACGGGCAAAGGCAGCAAGCATTACACTCATGCCAATCGGACCAAATCCGAGTATGCCATGTGTGGCACCTTTAAATGTACCTGCCTGCCGCACGGAATAAACACCGATAGCGAGAGGTTCGGAGATAGTGGCTTCATCATAACTCATTGCATCCGGAATATGAAAACAACTTGATTCCGGCATCACAATGAATTCGGACAGACACCCTTCAGCCTGCCCCGGGCATCCCAGAAAACGAAGGTTACGGCATGTATGCGGCCTGCCGTCAATGCACTGGTCACATTCAGAACAGGGCATGGCCGGTTCAATGGCAACACGGTCGCCCGGCTTCAGTGTGCTAACCTGCAGTCCGGTCTCAACCACCTCACCTGCGCATTCATGGCCGACCGTAAAAGGATATTCAACGACCTGGCTCCCTATGCGCCCTTTAAGATAATAATGAATGTCGGAACCACAAACACCCACAACCTTCATTCGGATTTTTACATCTTTACCACTTATAATAACCGGGTCGGTAACAGTTTTCATCTCCATCTTTCTTATCCCGGTAAGCATCATTGATTTCATGATCAGGGTCTTGTTTCACCTGCTACATCGAACACAAAAATAGCGGCAATAAAATAACAATATAAAATGATCAAAAATAGCAAATTAATATGAAGGTGGCCGCAATTTATTTACTAAATGTATGTTTTTATAAAATTTTAATTATCAGCTATATGTCAGGGATGATTGTTTTTTTGTCCCGTCTACGAATGGATTTTACGAATTTATGAGCTAAATTTGATAATGAATCATTTATGACGATATTTTCAATATCTTCCTGGAGATGAATGTATTTTACATCTGATGGAAGCTCATTTAACGGTAAAGCTGCAGCTCAGCTTTCGCCTTCGGCGGACTGGTCTAATCTTGGTGATAAACTACTGACAAACAATGATTTTAATGATAATATTAAAATAACAGGGTATCAATTAACGTTACCAGAAAGAGCGGGACCTGGTGTTTTGCCCCGGAATAATTACCATCAGATACAGGAATTGACAAGGATGATTTTGCAGATAACCGAAAACCAAAAATTATGAGACAGAAAGCACAAAGAATAAGGCTGGGGGTATTCATATTGATCAGCTCAGCTTTTCTGCTGTTGATCTTTGGCTGGTTTACCGGCCGCAGGTTACTTGAGCAGAAAGAGACCTATTACGTAGCATATACCGACATATCGGTAAGCGGCCTGGATGTGGGCAGCCCGGTAAAATACCTGGGGATTAATGTGGGTTCAATTGCAGATATCAGAATAGACCCTGACGATGTAAACAGAATCATTATACAGTTGACTTTACGTACCGATACACCGGTAAAGGAAGATGCAGTTGCCGATATCATTTCTGTTGGCATCACCGGCATGAAAGCCATAGAGATCCGCGGAGGAACCATTGAGGCCGATTTTCTGGAACCGGAAGAATTTATCGAACCAGGTTCAACAATGGCTGCTGATATTACCGGCAGGGCAGAGATAATTGCTTTCAAGGTTGAGGAAGTTATCAACAACCTGCAGGTTTTTACCGAGCCCCGGAATATGGCCAGTTTTACCCGGGCTGCAGAAAATATAGCTGTTCTGGCAGAGAACTCCGCTGTGACCGTTGCCAAAGTGGATGAGATGATATCAGAAAACAGAAAGGAGATAAAGGAGGCTGCTTCATCTATCAATAATATTGCCGGCAGGCTGGATCTTACATCAGAGGACCTGTCCGCTGCCATTGGAAGATTCAATGAAATAATGCAGGGAGAGGACATAACCGAGGTGCTGGGCAACCTGAGGGAAGTATCACTCGCAGTCAGGGAGGCGAATATGAAAGAGTTGATCGATAATGTCGCTGAAGCTGCCTTAAATACACAAGGGTTTCTTTTAAAGATGGAGGCGGACTTTGAGGACGGAAGCAGGCACCTGCAGGAGAATCTGCTCCTTTTGCAGCACACCCTTGAAAATCTTAATGAAGCATCCCGCAAGATCAATATGAACCCATCGGTCCTTATACGGGGGCAAAGTGCCAGGAATATCCCGGACAGGAACCTGAACTAAAACCAATTCTAAACCATACAGTGAGATGATAAGAAATTTGATCCTGCTGATATACACAGCATCATTAATATCCGGGTGCCTGACACGGGCACCTGAAGCCACCAGGTACTATTTGCTGGATTATCCGGCCGGCATGGAGATTGTATTCCCCGGTAACGGGCCTTTTATTGAGAAATCATGCCTGATAACATCAGTTGAAGTGTATCCCGCCTATTCAACATATCAGATAGCAATAAGGGAACATTCGCATGAGATAAAATACTTTGCAGTGAATATCTGGGCAGTAAGGCCCGAACAAAGCCTGACAAACATAATTTCTGAATTCTTTAAAAACCATAAGGTGTTCGAATCGATTCACCTTTCAACCCCGGTAACTGAAACAGATTTTACACTTAATACAACCGTGCATAGCCTTGAGGTGGTACATGAAAGAAGGGATTATTATGCACGTCTCAAAGTTGAATACCTGTTAAAAGACAATGAAAACAATCAGATAGTTTATGATCACAGGGCGGACAAAAGGGTTTTGCTGGAGGACAGGGATCTGAACCTTTTTGCTGCGGCCATCAGCGAAATATTCGTCGGAGAGTTAGCCGAATTTGTTAATACAATCGTGGAAGATTTCAGATGATTTTTTAATAAGCCACCCTGTGATATCATGGCGAAGCCCAAACAAAATAGTGCAGGATTATTAATTAAGGCAGATGACCTGGATTGCCGGGTTGACGGAAATACCCTGTTTATATCGGGCAGACTCATAGTTGAAAACTCCGGGGATCTGGCAAGGGCCGTAATTAAAAGGATGCGTTCACTTGACATTCCTGAACTGAAAATCAATCTGGAAAATCTTGATGATATTGACAGTGCCGGGGTTATGACACTGTTTTACATAAAAGGAAAATTATCAAAGAGGTTCCCGGGAGTAAGCATTGAAGGGGCAGGTGATGCGGTTAATAAAAAAATTGAGCTATTCAGCTCCGAAACCTCCATAGAGCCGGAAACACCGGACGAGACATTCGTTACAGAAATTGTAGGCAAAAGCACACAGGAATTTATCTTCTCCTACCTTTACGGATTTCTTGTTCTTGCAGCCAACCTGTTTTACTGGTCGGTAGCAGACCTGTTCAGAACCAAAACCACCAGGAAGGGTGAATTTATAAACCAATCCGTACTCATTGGCGCGAATGCCGCACTCATAGTCATTGTCATGTCTTTTGCCATAGGTCTGGTGATGGCAATACAATCGGCAGGATATCTGCGTGAATTCGGTGCAGATATTTACATAGTCGATCTTATCGTAATATCCATTATGAGCCAGATGGGTCCCCTTATAACCGCAGTCCTTGTAGCAGGGAGAAGCGGATCGGCAATTGCAGCTGAAGTGGCTACTATGAAGGTGACCTCAGAGCTGGATGCATTAAAAACAATGGGACTGGATCCTATCCGCTATGTTGTCGTACCCAAGCTGTACGCCAGTCTTTTCACCATACCTTTGCTGATCATACTTGCCAATGTATCCGGAATAACGGGAGGTGCAACGGCAGCATATTACAGCCTGGATATTTCTCCTGAAGTATTCTTAAACCGTATGGAAAATGTAATGCAGAACAAGGACCTGCTTACGGCTTTTATCAAAAGCCAGGTTTATGCATGCATTATAGTCCTTACCGGCAGTTTCTACGGATTCAGGGTTGACAGGGGAGCTGAGGGAGTTGGGAAGGTGACTACGCTGGCCGTGGTTGTGTCACTGTCCCTTGTTATACTGGCAGATAGTTTTATGGCTGTTTTGTTTTACTAAGATGATTCGTCCCCCATGGAAAAAGTTATTGAGGTTAAAGGGCTTTATGTTTCAATCGATGGCAGTGAGATCCTTTCAGATGTCTCCTTTTCTGCATTCAGGGGAGAGGCAACAGTTATACTTGGCGGAAGCGGGTCAGGGAAAACCACCCTTCTAAGGCGTTTGCTCGGATTGCATCCTGTCGACAGGGGATACATATCGGTTCTCGGAAAGGATATTGCCGGATTATCAGAAGCAGAGATGAATGAATTGTACCATAAAATGGGTGTTTTTTACCAGAACGGGGCACTCCTTGCTTCGCAGACTGTCGGAGAGAATGTTGCCATGCCGCTGGTGTACCAGAGCAACCTTCCCCAACCCCTGATAGAAGATATCGTAAAGATGAAACTGGGACTTGTTAACCTGAAAGAGGCCTATAATCTCTATCCTGCGCAGCTCAGCGGAGGAATGCTTAAAAGAGTCGCCCTGGCAAGAGCAATAGCCATGGACCCTCCTCTGCTGTTCTGTGATGAGCCCGGAGCCGGCCTGGATCCTGTATCACTGGAATCACTCGACAATCTTATTCTTAATTTGAAGGACCAGCTGGGGATATCAATTGTTCTGATCACACATGAAGTTTCAAGCATACTTAGAGTAGCTGACAGGATAGTGTTTCTGGATAAAGGAAAGGTAATATATGAAGGTAATATCAAAGAAGGTTTAACTTCAGAAATCCGGGAGATAGAAGATTTCTTTTCTATTCTCAGAACCGAGCATGCACGGGAAATGAAAAACTAATCAGACTGATTCGGGTAGATCAGTAGTAGGGTACCTGAACATTTTTTATTAAATTGCCACATCTTTTGTGGTATCGTTTATGCAGATACTGCAAAATCATTTTATTACCCTGTTTATACTAATTACTCTCTGCTATTTGACATGACTCTCAACTATATCTGGATTGGTTTCTTTCTTGTTGCAATGCTGGTGGCTCTTCTGAGGGTAATGGGCTATCTTTTGGGCGGTCACCTGGAACCCTTGCTGGGATATGTTTTTACGACAGCGGACAGGGATGTTTTCATTGCCATAGTTGACAGTACTTTTGAAATGGCAAAAGTCAGTGTAGACATTGCAATCTACCTGATCGGGGTAATGACTCTCTGGCTGGGGATTATGAGGATCGGAGAAAAAGGCGGTGCAGTGAGCGGCATGACCCGCCTTGTGATGCCTTTTTTTAAAAAGATCTTCCCTGAACTTCCGGAGAACCACCCCGCATTTGGTTCAATGACAATGAACATCTGCGCCAACATGCTCGGGCTTGACAATGCAGCAACTCCCCTCGGCATTAAAGCCATGCAGGAATTGCAGGAGGCCAGCCCCGATAAAACAAAGGCATCCGATTCGCAAATCATGTTCATTGTTCTCAATACAAGCGGACTGACACTGATACCCGTTTCTGTGATGGCCATAAGGGCTGCCATGGGAGCGGCAAACCCAGCCGATATATTCCTTCCAATAATGCTCACCACATTCTTTTCCACTATGGCAGGCCTGCTGATAGTTTCAGCCATTCAGCGGATTAACCTGTTTAACCGGGTGGTACTTGGTTATGTAGGAGGGCTCTCACTGGTTATCGGACTTATAATATGGTTATTCAGCAGCATGGCATCGGCAACCATTGGAGTGGTTTCCACTTTCGCAGGTAACCTGTTATTGTTTCTGATAATAATCCTTTTCATCTTTCTGGCATGGAGAAAGAAGGTGAATGTCTACGAGGAATTCATTGAAGGGGCAAAAGAGGGGTTCAGGGTAGCTGTCAGGATCATTCCCTTTTTGGTGGCTATGCTCGTGGCAATAGGGGTATTCAGGGCCTCAGGAGCACTGGACATGCTGATATCGGCCATTGCAGGAATAGTTGGCATGTTTGGGGTTGACACCGAATTTGCAGGTGCCCTCCCGACGGCATTTATGAAACCCCTCAGCGGAAGCGGTGCAAGGGGAATGATGATTGAGGCATTCAACCATTATGGGGTGGACTCATATGTAGGCCGTATGGCTGCTACATTCCAGGGATCAACTGAGACAACCTTCTATACAATTGCCGTTTACTACGGGGCAGTAGGAATTCGTAACACCAGGTATACAGTGGGTTGCGGACTCTTCGCCGATCTTACCTCCGTCATTGCAGGCATTTTTATCGCCGGGCTGTTTTTCGGGTAATAAGAAAAAACATCTCTTATAATTCAAACAACTAATCAGATACGTTTCATGATACCGAATAAAATTCTGTTACTTATATCCGCAATTTTCCTCTCAGCCGGAATCTCTGTTCATGCAAATGACAAACCTGAACCTGCCGGGCCGGGGTTTTTCCC
>SLOS01000023.1 GCA_007132365.1 Bacteroidales bacterium
AGGCTTTTTTTACCCTGGAACATCAGATTGTTCACGAAGCGCGTAACCTCAATATCGGTATATTTAGGGTCCGGCAGCAGGATTCTTTTTTTTGGCTTTGACTTTCTCATTTAATTATATGCTTCTGCTTTGTTTGACTCTATTTTTTGACCTTAGGCCTTTTTGTTCCGTATTTTGAGCGTCTCTGTGTACGTCCCTCTACCCCTGATGTATCAAGGGCTCCACGAATAAGGTGGTATCTTACGCCCGGAAGGTCCTTCACCCTGCCACCCCTTATAAGCACAATGGAGTGTTCCTGTAAATTATGGCCTTCACCTGGAATATAGGTGTTCACTTCCTTCCCATTGGTTAATCTTACCCTTGCCACTTTCCTCATTGCCGAATTGGGCTTCTTTGGTGTTGTGGTGTAAACGCGAACACATACACCTCTTCTTTGCGGACAAGCGTCCAGCGCAGGAGCCTTTTTCTTTTCGGTAAGCGTGGTCCTTCCTTTTCTTACTAACTGCTGAATTGTAGGCATAAAGATCAGTTCAAATGATTATCAACATTTTATTAAACGGGTGTGCAAAGGTATACTTTTTTTTACAAAAACAATAATTATTTATTAATATTTCCCCTTATCAGTCCCTGTTTACAAGCCGAATGGCCTTATAAAATGCCGTTTCAAAATCTTTAAAAATTTGAGTTCACCCCCCGAAATATAAAATTCATCCTGCGGGTGATCATATAATATTTATATATACAATAAAAATTCCCGGTCTTCCTTGAAATTGCAACTGGAATGACCCTGTATAACAGAAACTGTTTAAGGGGGTATAAAATTCAATTGCCGGAGGGCTGCAAAGTTAAAAAAAAACTCAACATCGTCAACAGAATTGCAAAAAAAAATAAGCCAGTGCAAATCACACACGTTTCATTGAATCTTAATGAAAAATTATTACTTTTGAAGCCAATCAGAAATTATGCTGTGATTTATCATTATATATCAACACATTACCATAATTTCCGGAATTTATTAATTTTTAACCCAACAGGAACGAAATGAGAACTTACCAGACGGACCAGATAAAAAACATATTGGTTTGCGGCAATCCCAAATCAGGAAAAACCACACTGGTTGAAGCCATGCTTTTTGAAGGTGGAATAATAGAAAGGAGAGGCTCGGTAGAGAGCAAAAACACTGTCTCTGACTATAATGAGATAGAGCATGAAAATGAGAACTCGGTTTTTGCAACAGTGCTCTACACCGAATTTGCCGACAAGAAAATAAATATTATTGACACCCCGGGGCTTGATGACTTCAGCGGCGGACTGATTACAGCCCTCAGACCGGCAGATTCAGCCCTGATGCTTATAAACGGACAACATGGAGTGGAAATTGGCACTGAGATCCAGGGCAGGCATCTGGAATCGCACAATAAACCGGCAATCCTGGCTGTAAACCAACTCGACCATGACAAGGCAAATTTTGAAAAGGTAATTGAGTCACTTAAGCAGAGTTACGGGAGTAAAGCGGTGATTGTCCAGTACCCGGTCAACCCGGGTGAAAGCTTCAACTCCATTGTTGACGTTTTGAAGATGAAGATGTACAAATATACGGCTGACGGTGGCAAACCTGAAATACTTGATATCCCAGCCGATCAGTCATCCAGGGCTGAAGAATTGCGAAATGAGCTTATTGAAGCGGCAGCAGAAAATGATGAAAGCCTGATGGAAACTTTTTTTGACAAGGGTACACTTGATGAAGAAGAGATGTTAAAGGGTATTAAGCTGGGGATAAATACAAGGAATACGTTCCCGGTCCTATGCATATCATCCAGGAAAAACATTGGAGTAGGAAGGTTACTGGAATTCATTACCAATGCCGCACCCGGGCCTCATGAAGCTGTTCCTGTCGTAGCCCTGGATGGTTCAGAAATAAAATGCGACAGCAAAGCACCAACTTCAGTATTTGTTTTTAAAACCAGCCTTGAGCAGCACATTGGTGAAATCAATTTTTTTAAAGTCATATCAGGGGAAGTTACTGAAAGCATGGACCTGGTAAATTCCAATTCCGGATCCAAAGAGAGGTTTTCGCAGCTTCTTGTCACGGCAGGGAAGAACCGCACAAAGGTCAGTAAACTGGTTGCCGGTGATATAGGGGCAACTGTAAAATTAAAGAGCACCAAAGCAAATCAGACGCTCACATTACCCGGAAAATCTCTTGAATTTGAGCCCATAGTTTACCCTGAGCCCAAATTCCGCACCGCTATTAAGGCAAAGAGCGAATCGGACGATGAGAAACTGGGCGAAGCCCTTGCAAGAATGCATGATGAAGACCCCACAATCGTAATAGAATACTCAAAGGAATTAAAACAGATAATAGTGCATGGCCAGGGTGAATATCACCTGAATATTTTGAAATGGCACCTTGACAATATCTATAAAATTGAAACCGATTTCATTGCCCCGAAAATCCCTTACCGGGAAACTATTACAAAATTAGCGCAGGCCACTTATCGCCACAAGAAACAATCGGGTGGGGCCGGACAGTTCGGAGAGGTACATATGGTAATTGAACCATACGCTGAAGGAATGCCTGATCCAGTAAAATATAAAATAAACGGGAAAGAGATCAATGTGTCGGTACGCGGGAAAGAAGAGCACAAGCTGCCCTGGGGAGGCATGCTGGTATATTTCAACTGTATCGTAGGGGGATCAATCGATACAAGGTTCATGCCCGCCATACTGAAAGGCATTATGGAAAAAATGGAGGAGGGGCCACTCACCGGATCCTATGCACGGGATATAAGGGTAGCCGTTTATGATGGTAAGATGCATCCGGTCGATTCCAACGAAATATCTTTCAGACTGGCCGGAAGGAATGCATTCAGGGAGGCTTTCAAAAATGCAGGCCCCCGTATCCTGGAGCCTATCTACGATGTCGAGGTACTGGTACCTTCCGAGAGGATGGGCGATGTAATGAGCGACCTCCAGAGCCGCCGTGCCATGATAGAGGGAATGACAAGTGAAAAGGGTTTTGAAAAGATCAAGGCCAAGGTTCCCCTGGCTGAAATGTCAAAGTATTCAACTGCTCTCAGTTCCCTTACCAACGGCAGGGCCACATACACGATGAAGATGGGCAAATATGAAGCAGTGCCGGGAGATCTTCAGGAAAAACTGCTTAAAGCCTACGAAGAGGAGCAGGAAGAGGAATAGGTATAGAATGATCTAAGGTCCCCTTTCGGGGAATAAAACGGCATAACGATCAAAAGGCTGTCCTTCAGGGGCAGCCTTTTCTTTTAAAGTAGGAATCCTTATTCCGCTTGCGAGACTGGCCAACAGCTACAAACCCCGGAGGATATCCGGTGCCGGAATCACCTCACTTTTTGTCCGGGTCAAGTATAACTCTTGTCCGGGGCAGGCACTGCGGGTATTCTCTCTGCAGAAATGCAAGAAGTTTCTCACGCACATATACCCTCAGGTCCCATGCAGAAGGCGAGTCGGCGGCGCTTACAAGAACCCTGATCTCAACGGTCCTTTCAGTGGCATCGGTAACCTGTACAACCTTCACCTTGCCATCCCAGTGCCCGGCATTCTCAAGTATTTTGTCAAGTTCTTTTCTGACAGCATCTACCGGAAGGGTATAATCGGCATAGATAAAAACAGTTCCCAGTATCTCTGCAGTGGTACGGGTCCAGTTCTGAAAAGGTTTCTCTATAAAATAGGTGGTCGGCAATACAAGCCTGCGCTTATCCCAGATGGCAACAACAACATAGGTAAGGTTTATCTCCTCTATCCTGCCCCATTCGTTTTCGACTATTACAACGTCATCAAGCCTGATAGGCTGGCTCAGGGCGATTTGTATACCGGCAAGAATTGTCCCTATTGCCCTCTGGGCGGCAAAACCTATAATAATACCAGCCACACCGGCAGAGGCTATAAGGCTGACGCCTATTTTCCGTATACCGTCAAACGACATCAATATCAGTGATAATGCAATGACGACAATCAGAAATACGATAATATTCTCCAGCACCCGGAACTGTGTGTAGACTTTTCTCGCCTTCAGGTTATCCTTTTCGTCTATCTCGAACTTTCCAAGAACAAAATGCTTGACAAGGTGTACCGACTGGATCAGTATCCAGCTTATGAATATGATTACCATCACCGAGAATACAGACCCCAGCGTATCCGCATACCTGAGCTTCTGATCAAAAAATGAAACCGGTATTACAAGGGAGAGGAACACCACAAGCAGGAACACCGGGAGCCTTATCCTCTTTCTCAGCTTGCCCAGCAATTCATTGCCTTCTTTCTTTTCCCATGAACCTATAACCCTATTCACAATAAGCAGGATCGCTATAAGAATTGCAAAGACAAGAATCGTGGATAAAATGTAGGCAACAAACAAAAATTCACCTTCGAAAATTCCCTGAATAAAATCTCCCATAACATTATGACTTTCCGGTTCAACATCTGTGACGTAAAGTTAGGGAATTCAAATTTAAACTTATCCTCATTTGGTTATTTATGCGGGCTTTATTCGCAGGATGATGGCGATAAGATATCTCAATGCCTGCTGTGATGCATAGTTTGAATCGCCTGGCAGATGATCATGCTGGTCCGACATGCAATCGACCGGTATGACGCTCGTGTACCAGCCTCCGGTTCCGAAAAAATCACCATCAACCGCCCAGGCCTGGTACTTTCCTTCGTCCATGCCCTCGTGATTGATCCGTATCAGCCAGTCTGAAAAGGATTTATTTGCTATGCAGTTGCCTCTTGAATTCCTGAGAAAATTTGGTGTATCGGCTCCTTTAACGCTTTCACCGGGTTGCAGGAGCAGTTCTGGTTCACCATGCCGGAAAGGCATACCTGCAGGTAAACGCCCGAAGGTCCAGGGATGTGTATTATTCATGGTAGTCCACATACACACTTTAATACCCAGCTCATCTGCATGGTCGAGGAATTTGCTGACAAGAGGGCCGGGTTCATACCTGTCATCCGGTCCGAGGTTATTCATCTTTTCCGTCTCCCCACCCCATGGATGTGAATCCTAAACCCAGTCAATCCCGCACTCCTTGATAAAATCGAGTGATTTCATATCACCTTTCAGTGAGTCTTCAGTATAGGTGTATTTTTCCATTTCGGAATGCCAGCCATTGGCCATGGGGACAAGCCCGAAACGCGGCGGATAAGCAAATACAGCTTCCGGCCCTTCATAAAAGGAAGCATCAAAAGGCATCGCCACACCAGCAAAAAACCCCCCTCTGGATGTCCGTCCGAACAAAGTGAGGCAAGGTTCCTCACCGGGCTCCCTGCCAAATTTAGGATACCGGTAGGGAAAGAGACGTAATCCGGATGCAGAAAATGCGGAATGGCTCAGTACCA
>SLOS01000027.1 GCA_007132365.1 Bacteroidales bacterium
ATTGACAGCCTGGTATCTAATCCTGATTTCTACGCCACTGATAACGTGGGTTTGAATAGAGCTCTCATTCCAATGATGAACGAGTTTTATCACCCTTCCGGGAATGTTGGCTTCACCGGTTTCAACCTGCAACAGAATCTTGTCTCGTTCATTGACAAACAAGGTCAGCTGGTTGATAGCCTTGCAATACCCAATAAATTAAATCGCGATTTTTGGGAGAATGCCGGCATTTCTGATAATCCGCTGATCCTGCATTATAACCCTCATCATAATAAAATTGTTGTTGCAGTCAGGGAGGGAAATTTTATTGCTGTAATTGACGAGGAAGGCAATCCAGTTTTTCAGTTAGAGGGCGCCCCTATCAAAAGTGAATCGTCCAATGATATGGGGGGTTGGAAAAAACATACAACATTTTATCTGATTAAATCTGATCAGGAGTTTATTTATTGTTTATATCGCGGAGGTCCTATGGGCTTTTATGACAGAGAATTAGAGCGTTTAAAGCTCAATTACCCGAAAAAGCTTTTAGTTTTTGATTGGCAGGGGTCAGCAAGATATGAAATCAATTTAAGTCATGAAGTAATTTTCTTAACACTTGATGCAGATAGGGAACGGCTGATTGGAACAACACAGGAATTTGAAAATGGACTTATAATTTATGATCTGTCAGCGCTTAAAAAGAAATAGCATATAAGTAACCCGGTCTATAATCTATTTCTGTTATATCAACCATTCTGGCAACGAGGACTGCACTCCGAACCATAGTGACAGGTAACCGACGCAGCAAAGCTGGAAAGATAGCCGATACCAATCACATAAAGTTTTTCCCGGGTGAGACAGACAATGCCAGTCACTTAAAGCTTTGCTTTGGCGAAATAAGCAAAACTAATAAACCCGTAATTGATAAATTAAACTATTTTACAATGAGAGATTCCTGTTTTAAAGATATTACTATAAAAAGAAAACTTCTTTTTCTTTTTATCCTGACTATTTATTTTTCCTGCACCCGGCTCACTCCTGAAGAAAAATTGATAAAGGAGACCCTGGGTAAAACAGCCCAGATCGGAATGTTTGAATCGATCCGGCAGGGAGACAGGGAGATCCCTTTCGGGGAATTCCGCGACCGGTACCCCTTCATTTCACTGGTCTACCTTGAAGATGGCTGCGCACCTTGCTATCCGAGGTTTATCGAGTGGCAAACAAGAATGGATACCCTTGATCTGCATGAAGATTTCACAGTTCTTTTTATAATCCTGGGCAGCAGCTATGAGCGGTTTATGGATAATCTTTATGAATATGAACCGGAATATAGATCTAATGACCGGTTCCACATTGTTATGGATCCTGACTACCGGTTCATGGATAATAACCCGGATATCGAGCGGTGGGTTATTGATAAATCATTACTGATAGACCCTGAGAATGTAATAAAATTGATTGGTGCGCCTTTTGCCTCTGAGCGAATGGCTGAACTCTTGTATGCGATTTGCAATCAGCAAAGGTAAGACCACTCTTGTCCAATTTGTCCATGTTATTAAAAATGCCAGTTCCCGGGAAGATAATAAACCTTATTGCACTATCAGTTTTATCAGTGCTTGTTGCGATACACTGTCTTCTTGGGATATGGTGGCTGGCAGCGTGGTGGTTTTTTGTGCTCGGGGTATTTGTGGTCTCGGTTTCAAAATATCCCCTGCTGGTTGCCTTTAGAAAAAAATCATGGGTGATATACCCATTAATATTCCTGGGAGTTTTTATCCTTGCCATCAGTTTCCGCGTACTTGTTTACGGGGTGTTTTCCATTCCTTCTTCCTCCATGGAGCGAACTATCCTGCCCGGTGACATTATATGGGGCAACAAGCTGACCTATGGCCCTTCCCTTCCTGGATCACCCTATGAGATCCCATGGGTCAACCTTCTTACCTGGCTGGTTGAGGGATCAAGGGCAGATCTGGAAAGGAGATGGTGGGAGCCAAAAAGGCTTCGTGGTTACAGAAAAGTTATTCCCGGGGATATAGTAGTTTTTGAAGACCCGGTAAGAGATGGTGTTATGATAAAACGATGCATGGGAACTCCGGGCGATACCATCCGTATTGTTAACGGGAGAGTCTATATCAATAACAGGCTGCACCGGGAAACCAAAAACCTGTTGCTTTATTCACGGGTATCTGTCAATAGCAGGCAGGATGTCATAAAAGCGCTCGATAGCCTGGGGATAAACAACCCCTGCTTTTTCTCACCCGCTCGTGATACAGACCATATCAGCCTCTACCTGACCCTGGAAGAGATAGAAAGAGCATCCCGGCTTCCGGGTGTAACCTCTGTTACCATTGAAAAAGAGAGGCCTGACACTGCATGGAGGGTGCATCCAAGGCATGAGAGTTTCAACTGGAATATTGACGATTACGGCCCGATAGTTTTGCCTGCAAAAGGTATGAAAATGGAATTGACCGGCGAAAACTGGATTCTGTACGGAAGGTTGATAAACTATTTTGAAAATGCTGGCATACAGCATGACAATGGGCAATTCTTCATGGGAGGGAACCTGGTAACCGGTTATACTTTCAGGAAAGATTACTATTTCATGCTGGGCGATAACAGGCATGACAGCCGGGACTCAAGGTATTTCGGACCGGTTCCCGCGGACAATATCATTTGCAGGGCAACCATGATACTTTTCTCCAGAAACAAGAGTACCCCCGGGTTTTCAAGGATCTTTAAGAAACTACGATAACTTTTAATATGATTTTATCCGGTTAATAAAAGAAGCCATTAAACACATGCATATAGCATGAGAGAAGAAAGCCTGCAAAGCCAAAAGAGGTTGGCGGGAGGTGGTGTTATTATCCCCGGAAGGGGATTAGCATCAAAAGTGACGCAGAACCAGTATGTCCGGAATGTAGATTAAACTATAATGTATTGAATTTTCAAATGGTCATAACAAAAATCCAGAATAGATGAAGAATTATTTGGTAACTCTTAAAACTATTGGCCTGTTGATAGGTGCCGTTTTTTCAGCGGCAATAATTGCCGGTTGTGATTATTATAGAATTCCTTCCGGGGTAAGAAAAAGCCTTAAGGCAGCCGGCGAAAACAAAGATCAGCTTATGGCAGTGATCGATCATTTCAGGCATGACAGTGAAAAGCTTGAAGCAGCTTACTACCTAATCTCAAATATGCCGGGACATTATTCCATTGAAGGCAACAATGTTTTTGATACTGCATTTGATCAGATAAAACCAATCCTGGAGCAAACAGGCAAGACAAGGGAAAGTGCCGAGATTTTTACAAAACTTATTGATAGTATCCGGCTAAATAACCCACCTTCACTTTTTTTGCAGGAGGATATAAAAACAATAAGTTCAGATTTTTTGATCCAGAATATTGATCTGGCTTTTAAGGCGTACACCAACATCCCTGCACATCTCAGATGTGACTGGGATACCTTCTTAAGATTTGTGTTGCCATACAGAATTCACCATGAACCTGTTGAATCTGGTCTGAGAGAGTTTTTTTTAATAAAATATAACTGGGCCTTCGACAGGATGATACAGACTGGTTCATTCCAAAATATAATATGCGATCTTCTGGATTCAATAGATATAAGTTTTAGTGGTGCATTTAAATATCCTCTTGTAACGCCTTTGTCCAATATCTACAAGATTGGTATAGGAAGAACTTGTGACGACATGGTAAACCTGACTGTGTTTATTTTCAGAGCTCTGGGTATACCTGCTGCTTTTGATTTTACCCCTCATTTCGGAAATAGCAGTGGAACCGGACATGCATGGTTAGCTTTTATTATAAACGATTCTGCCTACGGTGTTGAAATACCCCAAAAGCAGTTATTGAATACTCTTTATAAACATGAAACACTTCCCAAAATATATCGAAGAAGCTTTGAAAATAATCATACAAATTCGATCTTCCCCAATAGTATTGATGTTACAAATCAATATAGAAATACAATTAATATACCACTTAATCATAGCAAAGGTCTAAATAAAGCCTACCTTAAACTTTTTCATCCTGTAAGGGGATGGATAACGGTTGATGAGTCAATAAAAAAGAGAGGGAAAATTATTTTTAATGATGTTGGAAAAAATATTGTATATGTGATTTTTGATGAATCAGATAATGAAACTCAAGTGATAAATTCACCTTTTTACGTGAATAATAAAAGGGAAATAAAACATCTTATACCCGATCACCATAATACTATCACCGCTATTCTAACCAGAAAATTTCCTCCATTTAGGCTCAGATATCCAAGTCCTATCCAATGGGTTAATTCAATAAATGGAGCTGAGATCCAGGCAGCAAACAGAGCAGATTTTTCGGATGCAACAACACTTGTAAAAATTGAAAATTTCAATAGCTCAAATAAACAGGTTATCATAACCAACAATAATAGATCATTTAGAAATTATCGCCTGGTTAGTCCTGATTCCTCGGTAATACACCTTGCAGGGTTTAATTTAATGAAAGATGAACAGATTATCATGACTGATTGGCAGGTACTTACTTCCCAAGAGCAGGTTATTCATGATAATGGAGATAACTTAATTGATAATGAGCCTCTTACCTTTATAGCGGACAAGTATCTGACTGTCAATTATTATTTCGATGAGCCGGTAGCTATTGGTGAATTTCAGATCCAGGCCCGCAATGATGATAATAATGTGAAACCCGGGGATCGCTACGAATTAATGTACTGGGATGATGGATGGATCTCCGCAGGCAGCAAATATGCGAATGACACTTTATTGGTTTATGAGAATATCCCCTCAGGGGCACTGTACTGGTTAAGAAATCTCACCGAGGGAATAGAAGAACACATATTTTTATTGGATAACAAGGGCTACCAGTATTGGCCCGGGGTTACATCATTCAATAATTCATACCATGAATTCCTTGAACTGGAAAGTTTGTGCAATAATTGATCATTTATAAAGGTATTAACCATGAGAAAATTCTTCTTTTTTTCAACTCTACTGCTATTTGGCCTAATGCCCTTATCATCCCAAAGTTTGCTTCACCTCACCCTGGATGATGCGCTGAAGCTGGCCCGCCAGCAATCTCTCCATGCATTCCTGAATCAGCATTACTTCATGGCGGACTACTGGGCTTATCGAAGCTACCGGGCAAACTTACTGCCATCGGTCAACCTGCGGGCAAATCCGCTGACTTATTCCAATGCTTCCCGCCTGCGCTACAACTCACTAACGCAAACCGATGAATTTGTTCGCTCCGAGTACATTGCTTCGGATATGAATCTCAATATATCCCAAAATCTGGCTCTAACCGGTGGGACCTTCTTTGTCCAGTCAGCCCTGGA
>SLOS01000195.1 GCA_007132365.1 Bacteroidales bacterium
CTGGAAACCAATATGGATCTTCTTGCAACCTATTCAAAAGATTGGGACGACTTTTATCTGTCAGCTTCCGGGGGCGGGAATATACTGTATTCAAGAAGTACCAACTCCAGTAATTCATCCATGAGCGGTACAGGTCTGATTGTTCCGAGTGTTTACACGGTACAGAACATAAGTTCAGCAGCCCTGAATTATTCCTCAGCCCTGTACGAAAGGGCTGTGAACAGTATCTATGCTCTCGCGAATCTGGGATGGAGGGATATGGTCTATCTTGACCTGACAGCAAGGAACGACTGGTCCAGTACATTGCCGGTGGAAAATCAATCCTATTTTTACCCCTCAGCCTCTTTAAGTTTTCTGCTAAGTGAGGCTATTGATCTTGGCAGGAGTGTGAATATGCTGAAACTCCGCGGAGGCTGGGCGCAGGTGGGTAACGATACATCACCCTACAGCCTTATTCCTGTTTACGGTGATTCCGGCCAGTGGGGCGAAGCCATAAGGCTTAATAAACCCGGCACGTTGTTAACACCCAACCTTAAACCCGAGCAGGCCACCTCAAGGGAGTTCGGAACCGAGATCCGGATGTTCAACAACAGGCTGAGATTTGACGGGACCTATTATATGGTTGAAAACCGTAACCAGATCCTTGGCAATATCCCGCTGGCAGCTTCTTCAGGCTACAGTAACATTATGCTGAACGCAGGGTTGCTGGAGAGCCAGGGTGTTGAAATAATGATAGGTGTTACACCTGTCAGGACAAATGACTGGAACTGGGATTTAAATATCAATTTCACAAGAAATGAAACTATAATAAGGGAGCTTGCCGAGGGGGTTGATTTTATTGACTTCTGGCGTGACGCGAGGGTAGATGCCAGGGGTTATGCCTATGATCCCGCTGCAGGTCATAACGGGCTTGTCGGTAATCTTTACTCGCCGCTTAAGAGAAAAGTTACCGATGTGAACTCCCCCTATTATGGATATCCTATTTTAAGAGAAGGTGTTGATACGGGTTGGGTACCGGAAGATGAACCATCTCTGATCGGGAACTATAACCCGGACTTTATCATGGGGCTACAGTCACAGCTCCGTTTCAGGAATTTTACACTGAGTGCCACATTCGACTGGAGATCAGGCGGGCAGTATGTCTCACAGACATTCCGCTATTATGCAGAACAGTCTACCACCCAGACCTGGCTTGATAATAACCTGGTTCATCCCGGCGATCTCGGACTTGGGCAGGAGCTTCGTGACTGGGTAGTGGCAAATGCGGACTGGCTTGTAAAGACTGAAGAATTTCTTCAGGTTGGCGGACCAACCCCTGAATATGGCGGGTTCCCTGAAACATTAAGCGGCATCAGAGTTTATGACGGGGTATTCACTCCCGGTGTAATGGGCTATTATGATGATGACGGAAATTTTATTCTGGAAAAAGAAAACCTTGGAAACGAAGGAACAAATATTGTCCCCTATATATTAAGTAATCCCTGGAATTTCGGAACGCAATCAGTCTTTGATGCAGATTATATTAAAATACGTGAAGTTTCCGTTGGCTTTCAGTTGCCGCAAAGCATTGCAAACAGATTGCGGGTTAAAGGTGCCAGTATTTCTGTATACAGCCGGAATATAATATTGTGGACCAAGGATTCGCATTTTGGTGTTGATCCTGAAAGGGCTTACCAGGCTGAATCCTCCGCGGGTACCAGAGGGATGCAGTTCAAACAGGGAATAGAGAGATACAATGTTGATCCGCGTGTCATTCCCGTTGGTTTTAGATTAGGCCTTAATTTTTAGAAACTAAAAAAATTAAAATTATGTACAGAATAAAAAATAGCGTTAAAATACTTCTGGCCCTGGTACTTGTTGCTTCAGTTTCGTGCCATGACCTTGAAGAGCTCAATATCAATCCCAATGGTGTCGATCCGCAAAAGGCCGATCCGAACCTGTTAATGGCTACAATTATAACCAGTGTGGGATTGAATGTAGTGGACCTGGGATTTGGTGATATTGCAGGTGTTATGCAGCATACCCAGAAAGACGGATGGGCAGGTAGCCATAACCGTTATGAATGGGATGACCGTGCCAAGAGCTGGCGCACCTATTATAATATCCTGAGAAATATAGATGAGTTGTATAAAAAAGCTGTGGACAGGGACCTTGAATTCCACCAGGGTGTAGCCAAGGTGATGGAGGCATATACTTTCGGCCTGATAGCCGATCTTTATGGTGATGCACCCTACTCTCAGGCATTGAGAGGAGAAGAGGGAAGTGACTATTTCAGTCCGGTATTTGATTCTCAGAGGGAAATTTATCTTGGAATACTTGCCGATCTGGAAACAGCCAATACTTTGCTATCCAAAGGTCAGAATGCTTATCAGGGTATCAATGCAACGCAGGATGTGCTGTTCAGGGGAAATGTTGCAAAATGGAGGAAGTTTTCCAATTCCCTGGCACTGAGGTATTATTTGAGGATTTCAGAAAAGGAACCCTCCATTGCAACGCAGGGGATAAGCAATATTTATAACAACCCGTCGGATTATCCCCTGATAGCAAGTCATAATGATGATGCCAACATGGGGTTCATCGGTTCATCACCGGCAAATTCATGGCCCACCAACACTGTTTTTGACATTGACCCGCGGGGACAATATAACAGGAAAAAGTTGTGTGCCACACTGGTTGAAGCTATGCAGGCATTGAACGACCCCAGGCTGGGAGTATGGGCCAACAAAGTTGAGATACCCCTTGTACTGGACACTGACCCTGACAATGCCAACAGGGATGAGATAGTTGACGGTAAGAGGTATATCGGGCAGAATATTGTTGATCGCTATCTGGCTGATGGAGGAGCACCACTGAATTATGATGAAGAATATGTGGGCCTCCCTCCTGCAGAGCCCGGAGCATCCACCTACAACTTAAACCCGAACCTTGATCAGGGAACTTATAACCCTCACGCTTCGATGATGAACGACATTTATAAGGATGTTGCCGGCCCGCTGCTGTTGTCGAGAATGATGTCGGCATCAGAGGTGCATTTTATCCTTTCCGAAGCAGCGATGAAGGGCTGGATAGCCGCAGATGCAGAAGCCCATTACAAAGAGGGCATCAGGCAGTCCCTGAATGCCTGGGGTGTTGGTAATGCATACGAGAATTATATTGCAGGCGCACCTTTTGGGGGACTGGAAGAGCTTATTGAGCAAAAATGGATAGCAAGCTGGTCTGCTGCAGCCGAGGCATGGTTCGATTACAGAAGAACGGGGCTGCCTGTTCTGGAATCAGGTCCGGCAGCAAGCAGGCAGGCAATTCCGCTGCGTTTTTACTATCATTTCAATGATGAGATAACCCTTAATCCGAATGCCCAGGCAGCTATCAATAACCTTCAGACAACCGAGTTTACAGCGCCCGACACTGAGAACAGCGCCTGGTCCAGGTTCTGGCTGTTGCAGGGAACGGGTAAGCCATGGTGACAAGGGGTGAATTGAGAAAACTGATTCTTTTTGTACTGGCAGGGATATTTGCTTTATCCCTGCCAGCCTGTTCAGCAAGGAAGTTTAAGAGCGGGGATGGGCTAAAGGCGCCAAGGGGTTACAGAAGCGAGTTCTTTCTGAAAGCCGCTTATGCAATGGGAAGGTTGGACCTTGTTGACATGGAGCCTGATATTCCTCCGGAGCTGAAGGTATACAGCGATGTTGAATATAAAAAAACAGATTCACTCTCTTTAAAACTGGATATTTACAGATTAAAAGAACTGACTGAACCGGTGCCCGTCGTGATTTTTATTCACGGCGGGTCCTGGAAGTCGGGAAGAAGGTCGGATTACCTTCCATATCTGGTCGATTATGCACTGAAGGGGTACGTTACCATAACGGTTTCCTATCGTCTCTCAAGGGTAGCTCTGTTTCCGGCAGCTGTTCAGGATGTTTTCTGCGCTATCAGGTGGGTGCGGGACAATGCCGGCGAATATGGTATTGATCCCGAAAGGGTAGCACTGGCAGGTGCTTCAGCAGGGGCTCATCTTGCAATGATGGCGGGCTATGCCGCCGGAGATCCTTTATTCAATGCCGGTTGCAACCATGAAAGCATGGTAAAGGTAAATGCCGTGGTTAACTTTTATGGCCCGGTAGATCTCACGGTTGATTTTGCCCGTGAATCCGGTCCGCTAAAGGAGTTTTTAGGGAAGAGTTATCATGAGGCTCCGGACCTGTACCGTAAAGTCTCTCCGTTCACCTATATTACACCTGACGATCCGCCTACCCTTACATTTCACGGGACCATTGATTCCGTTGTCCCTGTAAGCCAGGCCGATTCTCTTGATACCTGGTTGAACAGGGCCGGAGTGACACATGAATATCACAGGCTTAAAGGATGGCCGCATGCTATGGACATAGGAAAAAAAGTAAATGAATATTGCCAGCATTATATGGATATATTTCTGAATAGATATCTGTAATAAATAAAATTCAAATATATTATTAACCTGCTGCAACCCTGACATGCTTTTCTGCATCATTAAAATAAGGGAATAAACTGTTAAACCCTGAAATTTTAGGCCGGAATTATAAAATTTGATGGCGAAAATAACCGTTAATTGGCTTAGAAATGCTTTCTTTGAAAGTAATTAATTAAGCCGGGAGAATTGACGGATAAGCTGGACGATATAATTGCCGGTTGCACTGCAGGCAAAAGGCAGAGTCAGGAAGAGTTGTACAGGATGCTCTCTCCTAAAATGTATGCAGTTTGCCTTCAATATGCATCAGATGCTGATGAGGCAAGCGATTTCCTGCAGGAGGGATTTGTAAGGGTCTTTACCATGATAAAGAGTTACCGTGGAGAAGGTTCTTTTGAAGGCTGGGTAAGAAAGATAATGGTAAATACGGCTCTGCAGTTCATAAGAAAGAAAAGGCGGCTGTATGTTGTAAATGAAGAAATAACAGAGGATGTCGGCTACCAGATGCCACATATAGATTATGAACTTGAAGCCGAAGACCTTCTCCGGATGATTAAGGAGTTGCCTTTGAACCAGCGGATAATATTTAACCTTTATGCAATTGAAGGTTATAATCATGCAGAAATAGAAAGTATGACGGGAATGCCGGAAAATACATCAAAATCACATCTTCACCGTGCCAGGATAGCCCTGAAGAAGATGCTTGACAGAAGTATTCCCTCCGGGAGCAAAAAATTGAAAAAAAATGTCTGAAAAGAAGCGATATATTGACGGGATATTCAGAAAAGGATTGTCAGACCATCAAGCCATGCCTCCGGCGGAAGCATGGGAAAAAATTAACTCCCGGCTGGAGCGGGATAA
>SLOS01000151.1 GCA_007132365.1 Bacteroidales bacterium
AAGATCAGTACTGCCGGGGTCATATCCATAAATACACCGACAAACAGCAGTATCAGGTTTATTATAAGCAGTATGATTATCGTGTTGGTGCTTATGGAAAGCAGTCCGGCGCTCACATTCTGTGGTATGTTGGCAAATGACATTACCCACGACATGCCCATCGAGGCTGCCACAAGCAGCAGGACAATGGATGTTACCCTGACACTCTTGAGAAGAATTGATGGAATATGTGAAATTTTAACCTCCCCGTAGATCAGTGCAAGCACCAGTGCGTAAAGGACCGCGATTGCCGAAGCTTCTGTTGCGGTAAAGATCCCTGCCAGGATACCTCCGATAACAATAATAAGTAAAAGAAGGCTTGGTATGGCATCCAGAAACTTCAGCACGCCGGTTTTAAGCCCGGTTTTTTCCCCGACAGGGTAATTCTTTCTGTAGGCAAAAGCAGCAGCCACACCCATAAGCAGAAGGCCGGTAAGGATGCCCGGAACATAGCCTGCGATAAACAGTGCCGCGATTGAGACACCTCCGCTGGCAAGGCTGTAGACAATAAGGATATTACTGGGCGGAATCACCAGTCCGGTCGTTGCCGAGGTGATATTTACCGCAGCGGCGAATGGTTTATCATAGCCTTCCTCAACCATCTTTGGCGTCATGAAGCTGCCTATGGCCGAAGCTGATGCAGCGGCCGAACCGGATATCGCCCCGAAAAGCATATTGGCCATGACATTCACAAATGCCAGTCCCCCGGGCAGTCTGCCTACAAGTACCTTGGCAAAATCTATGAGTCTCATGGCAATCCCCCCCTGGTTCATCAGTTGTCCCGCAAGAATAAAGAAAGGAATGGCAAGCAGTGCAAAACTATCCAGCCCCGTAGCCATCCGCTGGGAAAATGTTGTAAAAGCCGGTAAAGGCATCACATTTATCAGAAGGGTAAGTGTTCCTGATATACCAATACTGTATGCAATAGGCACTCCAAGTATGAGAAGAACAACAAAGCTTATAACCAGTACCCAGATTTCAAGATATTCCATTATTTTAAGGTTATGTCAGGTTAACATTAGGTTCCGGATTGGAAAAACTAATGTGAATCTTTGATTTGAGGATATACCATATCATGAATGGCATAATACATTATGAATACCCCGCTCAGTGGCAGAACTATATAGACATAGCCAATCGGAATCTGAAGTGCTGAGGATATCTGATTCAGGTAAAGTGTTATATATACAAGGTTGCCTCCTCCTATTACAAGCACTACCAGTGCAAATAAGGCTATCAGGATATTAATGATAAGGTTTACCGTTATTTTCCCTTTCGGGGAAAGTTTATGGTGCAACAGATCTATTGCCAGGTGCTCCTTTTTGCCTGTAATGTATGTTGCTCCCAGAAGGCCAACCCATATTAAAAGGAAGCCTGCAAGCTCGTCTGTAAAGGCGCTTGGGTCTCCAATTAGATACCGGCTTGCAACCTGCCAGAGAACGTTCAGCACCAGTATGCCCATCAATATGGTAACAAAGGTGGCAAGGATCCTGTCAAGGTATTCTCTTAATGACATAATCAGATGATTGAATAGGGTTAATAAAACACATTGAACAATATTATTCTTTTGCCTGTATCCTTTTAATAAGTTCATACAATTGTTCATCCTGTTTGTACTGATCATACAAAGGCTGAACTCTTTCAATAAAGGGCCCTTTATCGGGATAAATAATTTCAACACCCGCTGCTTCTGCCTGCTCGAGAGAGTATCTCTCTGATTCTGCCCAAAGTTTCCTTTGGTAAATTGCCGATTCTGTTGCAGCTTCCTGCAACCATCTTTGCTCCTCTTCTGTAAGGGTAGCCCATATCTTGGTGCTTACAAGAAGCACGTCGGGAATGGTAGAATGTTCGTTCAGCGAATAGTAACGGCAAACTTCAAAATGATGTGAAAGGTAAAAGCTGGGCGGGTTATTCTCTGCTCCGTCCACCACACCGCCCTGAAGGGCAGTATACAGTTCACCCCATGAAATCGGGGTGGGTGACCCGCCCATGGCCCTTATCATATTCACAGCTGAGGGACTGGGCATTACCCTGATCTTTAGTCCGCGCAGATCATCGGGATGATTTATCGGACGGTCTTTGGTATAGAAACTTCTGCTTCCCGAATCATAAAAAGCGAGCCCCCTAAGCCAGAACTCCTCGCCGTCCCTTAGAATATCACTCCCGATATCGCTGTCCAGGACCCTTTCCGTGTGCTCCCTGTCTTTAAAAATGTAAGGAAGATTCAGTACACGGTAACTGGGGGCGAAGCTTTCCATTATGGCAGCCGACACTTTGGTTATTGCAAGACTGCCGATCTGGAGCATTTCAACATTTTCCCTTTCAGAACCAAGCTGTTCGCTGGGATATACGTCAATCCTCATCCTGCCGTCAGATTTTTCAGCAACCCTTTCGGCCATAAATACCATCCCCTGGTGTACCGAATGGCTTGGCGCCAGACCGTGACCAAGCTTAAGCACTGTAATGTGCTCTCTTTCTCCGCAGGAGTAGATCGCAAAAGAGATAAAAATAGTTAAAACCAGAATTATTGACCTGTAGCTTCCCATGGCTCTGTTTTATATTACTGTATATTGCCCCTGATCTTCTGAATTAGCTGAACCGCATCTTTCACCCTTTCCTCCAGCATTCCGAAATCCCGGTTCTGAATTATATCCTTTGTTATCAGTTTGGAACCCATGCCGACGGAATGGACACCTGCACTGAACCATCCGGCAAGATTCTCTTCAGTCGGTTCAACACCTCCGGTGGGCATCATGCTGGTCCACGGCCTTGGCCCGAGAACAGCCCTTACAAAACCGGGTCCCCCGACCTGCGAGCCGGGGAATATTTTGACTATTTCTGCTCCCAGTCTTTCGGCATCTGAGATCTCGGTTACTGAGCCGCAACCTGGTATCCACATAACTTTTCTGAGGTTGCAGACAAAGGCTATATCTTCATGAAGGGTGGGAGAAACAATGAAGTTTGCCCCCAGCTGCATGTATAGGACAGCCGTGGGTGCGTCAATTACCGACCCGGTACCTGCTATCATACCTGGGCACTCCCTGGCCAGTTTTTTATTGAGCCAGGCAAATATCTCGTGTGCATAATCACCCCTGTTGGTCAGTTCAAAGATCCTGAGTCCGCCTTTATAGCAGGCCCTGGCCACTTCAAAACAAATCCCGGGATCGGGATTGTAAAAAACAGGGACTAGCCCGTGTTCCTTCATTTGAAGGGTTACTTCTATTCTGGAGAAAGCTGCCATTACGAAAAGGTATTAGTTATTACAAAACCCCTAAAATATAAAAAATCAGTTAGTATGTTCACATAAAATGGCTGTATGCAAAACAAAATTTTCCCGGATCCGGGCGAGCTGGTTGTTATTGAGGCATATCACAGGTCAAAACCAAAATAGTGCCTTGCATTACAGTAACAGATATTTCTTACCATTGACCCGGTCAGCTCAATATCCCCTGGTATCTCACCCCTTTCGATATCCTCACCAATCATGTTGCACAGGATCCTCCTGAAATAGTCATGGCGGGGATATGAAAGAAAGCTGCGCGAGTCGGTCAGCATTCCAACGAACCTGCTCAGCAGTCCCATATTCGACAATGCGTTAAGTTGTTTCTGCATCCCGTCTTTTTGATCAAGGAACCACCAGCCGCTGCCGAACTGCATCTTCCCCGGTGTCGAACCGTCATTGAAATTTCCGGCCATCGTCGCCATTACTTCATTATCGCGCGGATTCAGGTTATACAAAATGGTTTTTGTCAGCCTGTTTCCCATATCGAGCCTGTCAAAAAACCGTGACATAGGCCGGGCCATCTCATAATCGCCTATTGAGTCAAATCCTTTGTCCGCGCCCAGTTCCCTGAACAACCTGGTTGAGTTGTTTCTCAGTGCACCAACGTGGAACTGCTGGGTCCATCCCTTTTCATGGTCCATCATTGCGAAATGTATCAGCATGGCCGACTTGAATTTAAGCACCAGCTCGCCGGAAGCATTTTTTCCTGATCTGACAAGGTCGAAGGCCTTTTTTATTTCCTTTTCGGTGAAATCTTCAGCATAAAAATGCTCGATTCCGTGATCCGAAAGCCGGCAGCCCTGCTCATGAAAGAAATCATGCCTCTTTCGAAGGGCCGTGATCAGATCATCAAAGCTGGAAATTGTCATACCGGCTGCCTCAGCCAGCCGGTCCGCGTAAGCATTGAATGTTTCCGGGGCCTCAACAGCCATGGACTTATCGGGTCTGAATGTAGGAAGGACCCTCACTTCAAATCCGTCACTCCTTAACTTGATATGATGTTCAAGGCTGTCTGCCGGGTCGTCTGTCGTACATACAAGCTCTACATTCATGGAGCGCATAATATTCCTCGCACTGAACTGAGGAGTCTGCAGCATTTCGTTGCACTGCCGGTAGATCTCATCGGCGGTGTCGGGACCAAGAAGCTTAATGATGCCGAAAGGCCTCTGCAGCTCCATGTGAGTCCAGTGATAGAGTGGGTTTCGCAAAGTTTGGGGGACTGTCTCTGCCCATTTCATAAACTTGTCCCGGTCCGCCGCGTTACCGGTGCAATACTTTTCTGGTATGCCGTTTGCCCTCATTGCCCGCCATTTGTAATGATCGCCGTCCAGCCATATTTTTGTCATATTGCTGAAAATCCTGTCATCTGCTATCTCATGAGGCGGAAGGTGACAATGATAATCTATGATCGGCAGGTCTTTTGCATATTCATGATAAAGCCTCTCAGCGGTTTTGCTGTGAAGCATAAAACTGTTGTCCATAAATGTTTTCATCAGGAATTGTTTATATTATTAAAAATCCGCCCGAAATGTCTTTCATAGATATTTTCAGTAACCTGCCGGCCGATTATCTCCCGGTGTTTTTCAAGCATCCCGGTATAAACTTCTCCCTGTTCTGCAGCTATTTTATATGCAACATGTACCAGCTGCCTCAAATCCGGGTTATAATCAGGATTGCCGGGATCATGCCTGAGAGCATGGGCGAAGCGTTTGCCGTTCCATCCTGATACCTCGGCTGCTGTTGGCAGGTTCTTTTTGTCAATATCTATTACAGTTGCATAGGGTCCGCACAATTCATCAAACCTGTTCAGTGCCTCGACGTAAATTTTCACGGCCAGATCGAGTGCCTCGCCTCCTGCCATTGCCAGTCCGATCATCTCTTCCAGCCATGTAGTGCCGGCAGTTTTAATATGTATCCCTTTATCATATTTTCTTATAAGTTCACCCATGACAGGGTAGATGCTGAATTTGTCACT
>SLOS01000380.1 GCA_007132365.1 Bacteroidales bacterium
ATAATGAGTCATTGCATAGGCTCCGCCAGAGTTTTGAGAAATTTGACTACTGGGAATAAAATCCTGTATAAGCTGCCCTGAAACAGGAGATGAAATAATGTGCCATTGCGCACCCTTAATCCAGCGCTGGACTGTTGCATTGACTCCGGGATTATTGATAATAACCGAACCTGATCCGTTGTTTTCATCAGACTCAATAAGCAGTCCGTCGACACCATTGTTATTTGTAAGTGTGCCGTAGGATTTAAGTGAACCTCCGGGTTTTACTGTTAAATCTGCTCCTTCTTCAATAGTAAGGGCACCTCCTGGTTCTATGGTGATGTTGCCGGCTGTCGGAATCCTTAGGGTACCACTATTGGTGAGTTCTCCCCCGGCGATTATGTAATGTGCAGCGGTGAGGCCGCCCTCTGAATTAATTATCAGTGAGGCACCGGGTTGAATAATAATGCTTCTTACATCCTTTTCTGAATTCAGTACCGGATACTTAGCGGCGTCACCGGGAATTAAAACATGTTCCCTGCCTGTTGGTACACCCTCCGGTTTCCAATTAGCACCATCATCCCATCCCGGGTTTCCATTCAGTCCTGTCCATATTTTTGCCGGAACTGCAACAGCCACCCACTGTCCTGTAGAGGGTGTGATTAAGGTTAGAATGTCTTCGCCCTGATAAATAGCAGGGGGAAGCCATTCAGATTTTTCTATATCCAGCCATTTCAGCACAAGATAATCTGAAAAACCACTCATATCTACATCAACACTGCCGCCATCAGTGAAATAGACTGCGAGATGCTTTTTTACCATAGCCGTATCGGCCAGACAATATGCTTCGTTGGAATTTCGGTTACCCAGTATGTCATTATTGGGCTCACTGGAAAAAATGTTGAATTCATTGCTGAGCATCCTTGCACTCCTGATTTGTGTCTGAGCTGCATCATTTAGACCAAGCCCCCATTGATTTTCATATCCCGGCCTGTGAAACCTTGCTGATGCGCAGCCTGCAAATATTGCCCTCCAGAATCTTTCTTTTGCGTCAATAGCAGTACCATATTGTGTAGAGCCATATATTTTAACGTTGTTTATTGGTTTTATTCCGTTTTCTGTGATATCCTCCCTTACATAAAGGTAATTATCATAATGATTCTGGCCGGTGTTATGGTTGTTTTGTGAATAATCATAAAACGTATATATTTTTCCTCTTCTGACTTCCTGTTGTCGCCCGCTATCAGGATTTGAATCTCCAATCATATTTGTTACAAATACAGATTTGCCGGCTTCCAATGCTTTTTTATTTATGTAATTCACCCAGTATCGCCCAAATTTAATCGGTTGGTAAGTTTCATTCTCAATAATATAAATTATGTTATCATACCGGAAAGTTATGGAGAGGACCTTATCTACGTATTTCTCAAGGGTTTCAAGAACTATCGGTTCCGGAGGGGGCGGGTACCAGTCGTAGTATGGAGGCACGGCGTTCCATATCTCATGGTGATATTCATGGAAATTTTTTTCGCCTCCAGGCAACCCGGATGAGTCTTCTGTATAATTGATATTCCTGTCCGGATTCCACGGATGATGCACCCAGCCTGTATTCAGGTTTCCCCTGTTTTTTGCATTGCCTTCAGCTGACTCCGGCCTGAACAAATCAAACCGGTCAAAAAACTCAACAGAAACAACAATTTCCCTGTCATAACACATCTGCAGAAATGTCTCAAGCCTTTCTACCCATATGGGGGCCCATTGATCAAGATCGTACAAATCTGTAACATTGTGGTTATGGCCCGGCGTGCCATTTATTTTTTTGTAGGGAAATCTGTTGCCGTGATTCCTGCTGCTCAGATTGCTACGTATATAGTTCGCCCCAACCTCAACCATCAAATCCAGATGTTCCTCCAGTGTCATATCTGTTTGCCCTTTTGAGAGATCCGGATCGTCATGCCCGTAATACCAATTTGGGAATTGGTACATATTATCCTCATATGAGCCACCAAGTAATAATACAGCTTCTCCCTTATATTCCCAGTACCAAGGGTTTTCGCCGTAAATCCTCAATGGGCTGGAACTTTTTAGTTCATAGACAATAACCAGCGTTGTATCCGAATAGAATGGATCATAATGGCTTTTAACTACCCTTGCACGGAAATAGGTTGTTGTATCAGCAACGAACACAAAAGTGTCGGCAGTAGCACCCGGAATGTCTTTCCATAATGAAGCATCGTATGATCTTTGCCATTGGATCTCTCCTGCATATTCCTGCAACCGTATAACTACCGGGTCACTTTTGTTAATGGTAGTATCAGGGTGGGCGAAAAATGCTTGTTGGGAAAATATATCATATCCGGGTAAAAGCAGGATAGCGAATAAGGCAATTAGTTTAAATATGTTTGGGCTTTTCAATTTCTGCAAGAGGGTTAGAAAGTTTTCTTATTTGATTTGTGCATTTAACACTCGTGATTGATAAACAAACATCTGAACGACCATTGTTACAGGTATTACAGCATCAGTACAAATTTGATTACCGTTCTTTTGGATGCGTTAAAATAGGAATAAAAGTGATATACGGAAAGTAATTTTGATCAATTCATCGTTTTATCAGGTAAATGGTTACTTATTTATGACCAGTTAACGTCCCAGACAAAAGCATTAACATTTTCTTTTACTGACATCCAGAACTCCCGGCGGTAAGACCGCCGGGATGAATGATAAATTATTAGAAATCTGAAAATCTGGTTTCGACCTTAAGGTTGGAATGAAATTGGCAAAACACCCTGTGCTCCTGGCTCAGGGATAGTCAATTTCAAAGATTTTTTTTACAGTGCTCTCAGATTATGACTACAAAACGCTTAACTGGTCAAGCTCCTGCACTATGCGGTCCAGCACAGTGTCAGAAAACCTGAATTCTGCCGGCAAGGCCTGCATGGCCTGACTGAGTGTGAATCCCATCACCTGGCTGAGCCATGGTGAGCCGGTAAGTCCAGGCAGGTGCCTGTACAGGATCTCACGCGATTGCCTGACCGCAAGAAGGTCACCTATAGTGTTTGCAGGATTGTAAATCGGCACAGTCTCCTGGTCTTCTATGCCGGCTGCTGCCGCCAGCTTTTCCGACTGGTAGCTGAATGTATAGTTACCTGAACCAAGCTGAATCAGAACATTTTCTTCTGACCGGGTTATCTCCATGATCCCTGGATTGGATAAGGGATCTGCAGCGCTTCCGTCAATTTTTCCAATTGTGGCTCCGGGAAGGGTAACAAGGGCTGATGTATTTGAAGGAATTTCAACATGAAGGGTGAACCGGTCGCCTTCAAATTCCCATGCTGATTCTATCCTGCCGTACATTGAGTTGATTATGGCCCTTGCATGTCTCAGTCCCCCGCCGGGCGAAGGCTTTATGCTTATGGACCTGTACCCGGGAGCAGAAGGTTTGATGCCTGCCACCTCTTCATACAACCATTCTCCGATGGCTCCGTAGGCATAATGGTTAAAGGAGTTCATGCCTGCGCTCTGGAATGAGCCGTCGGGTTTAATGCCATCCCATCTTTCCCAGATTGTTGTTGCTCCCATGGTTACGGGGTAGAGCCATGACGGGTAATTTTCCCTTAGCAACAGGTCATATGCTGTTTCAGTATGTCCATATTTGCTGAGTACGGGGTTAAGATGAGGAGTGCCCAGAAAGCCTGTGGTCAGGTGCCCCCTGTTCCTTACATCGGTAACAAGCCTGTTCACCGCTACCGGTTTTATCTCTTCGGGCAGCAGGTTAAATGTAAGGGCGAGAAGATATGCTGTCTGTGTATCAGACATCACCCTGCCACCCCGGGTGACATATTCAGTCAGGAAGGCCTCCCTGATATTCTCAAACAGGGCGCTGTACTCTTTGACATCATCATGCCTGCCGAGCACCTCTGCAGTTTTACGGAGCAGGTCGGTTGAATGCGCAAAGAACATGGTGGCTATCATGTGGAAGTCGGTGTATGCCCCGGGATAATGAGCATTGCTCTCGGTACTGAATGAGAGCCAGTCGCCGAACGAGAAATCGACATCCCAAAGATAAGTGGTTTCATTGGTTGCAGCCCTTTCCCTCATATACTCCACCCATGCCTTCATGCTTTCATACTGTCTTTCCAGAATATCCTCATCTCCAAAATAGATGTACAACGACCAGGGAACAATAAGTCCGGCATCTGCCCATCCGGCCGAGCCGTAGGATCTCTCACCCAGGACATGGGGGACAACATGCGGGATACTTCCTGCTTCGTCCTGGTCTGCCTCCAGATCGCCAAGCCATTTGGTAAGGAATCCTGCCGTGTTCATATTGATGTTGGCGGTATTGGCAAAGACCTGTATGTCGCCGGTCCATCCCATTCTTTCATCCCTTTGGGGGCAATCGGTAGGCACATCAAGGAAATTGCCTTTCTGCCCCCACACTATATTGTGCTGAAGCTGGTTAACCAGCGGGTGGGAGCTTTGGAAATGCCCGGTGGGCTCCATCTCAGAGTGGATCACCACCCCTGTCAGGTTGTCGGGGGACAGATCACCGGGATAGCCGTCAACAGCAAGGTACCTGAAGCCCTGGAAAGTGAAGCGGGGTTCCCATACTTCAACCCCTCCGCCTCTGAGCACATAGGTGTTTTCCTGGGCGGCCGATCTCAGGTTATCGGTGTACAAATTACCATCCCTGTCCAGTGCCTCTGCATGCCTCAGTGTCACCTTTGTGCCTGTCGGACCCTGAACACTGAGGCGTATCCACCCTATCATATTCTGGCCCATATCGACCACCCTGTCCCCTTCCGGGGTGGTAAATATTCTGACCGGCTTCAGCTCCTGGATTTTAAGTACCGGGGGTGCCTGTTGTGCAATAAGCTTTTCTGTCCCCAGATCTGCTATTCTTACCCCTTTCCAGTTATTGTCATTATATCCCGTAGAGGTCCATCCGGGTTTTTCAAGCCGTGCATCATAATATTCGCCGTTGTAAATATCGGATCTGAGGATCGGGCCCGTAGATGATTTCCAGTTTTTATCTGTACCAAATACCTTTTTGCTCCCGTCCTGGTATGCTATCTCTATCTGTGCCAGAAGTGCAAGAGTCTCTCCATAATAGTTTCGCTGGTCGCCCCATCCTATAAATCCCCTGAACCATCCGTCACCCAGATATACTCCCACGGCATTTTTACCCGCTTTCATGTAGCCTGTTATATCATAGGTCTGGTATTGCAGCCTGTTCTGATAGCTTGTCCACCCCGGGGTGAAAAGCTCCTGCCCTACCCGCCGTCCGTTGATATACATTTCATACAGTCCGTGCGCG
>SLOS01000243.1 GCA_007132365.1 Bacteroidales bacterium
ATGAAAAAAAGGGCAAATCCAAAAACAGGGTATATGCGGCCAATAATTTTGTTGATGGGAAGCATGGTAGCCACGATATAATAGAAAAAGATCAGCCAGACCCAAAAGGTCATTGAATTGAAGTCAGGAGTAAAACCGGCCAGTATCCTGGCGGGCCCCATTATAAAGACTGCCCCGACTATAACCATCAGAAATACCGTGAATCCCCGCATGAATTGCTTTACGGTCCTGCCCATATAAATACCGACTATCTCGGTTATGCTTAACCCATTGTGCTTGACAGACAACATCCCCGAGAAATAATCATGCACCCCTCCAGCAAAAACAGCTCCCAGAACAATCCATATATATGCAACCGGCCCCCACATGGCACCGGCCACAGCACCAAAGATGGGTCCCAGTCCTGCAATATTCAAAAACTGGATCAGGAAAACCCTCCACCATGGTAATGGAATATAATCCACTCCATCGGTCATGGTATTTGCGGGAGTGGAGCGATTGGCATCGGCACCAAAAACCTTTTCAACGTACCTTGAGTAGAAAAAATAACCCAGTAAGAGAACGATGGTACAGATAGCAAGAGTAATCATTAACCTCTTATTAATAATTTAAAAACCTTCGGTCAACATCCAGTGCTGACCTTGTTTTGGAAACTCCCAGCCTTACCATAAAACCCTTTTAGTACTTTAAATGTGTTGCCAGGCAAAAAATAATTACAAATTAAGCAAATAAATGCTCATACAATTATCAAGGGTTAATTTTTTAATCTTAGCCATGCACCGTCGGATACTACTATTCCTGCCATGGACCAAGGGTACCTCCAAGGTTATAGTTCTGCTGGTCATATATCTCATATCTGCCCACTCCGGCCTCCATCATTCCCCTGAGTTCTTCCAGGTATTTCTTGTAGACTCCCCGGGGACTGGTATTGTGGTTTCTGCACAAGGATGCAGCCATTCCAACCACTTCTCCCATCATACCTGTTGTACGCATGACTCGGACCGTGCCAAGTGCAACATGGGTAACACTTATGTTCCTGCCCGCCATAAAGAGGTTATCTATATTACGGGAATAAAAACACCTGTAGGGGATCGGGTAAGGATGAATGTTCTGATGTACGGCAATTGACTTGAATTCCTGTCCGGGAAAGTGTTTTGTATTTTCAGGATCAGGATAGTGAAGGTCGATGCTCCATGTTGTGGGAGCGGATGCATCCGGATATATGACATGATCCCTTATATCATTTTCAGTCAGAATATGGTCTCCAAGAAGTCGCCGCGACTCGCGCTTGCCGGCAACATAAGCGACCCATTCGAGCCGGCGGTTAGTGTAATCTTCCTTAACGGAACTGTGATTCTTCATAAATGACCAGTTGGAATAGATAACCAGCAGTCCGTAATCACGTATTAGTTCGAAATCATATACCTGGTTGAGGTTCATTCCTGTCTCCCAGGTCCACTCCCCCATTGTAACCTTCTGGGCATTCAACTCATTGAAATCTATTCCATGCCTGAACCCTGGGAAAGAGGAAGGAGAAGAGGTCTCAACCGAATACCACTGGACAGAAGATCCCATGGTCATCCTGTCGCCTGTTTCAGGAGCAGTCTCCTCGCCAAATTCATCCCTGCCTTCGCGGCCCATTGAATAGTCGGCCCCGGCAAGGTAACCTATCGTACCGTCACCAGTACAGTCCGCAAACAAAGGTGCCGAAAAGGAGAGCTCCTCTCCGGTCTCTGTATGCCTGGCTATGACACTGGTAATGACAGAGCCTTCTTTCCTGACATCAAATGCCCTGTAATTCAGAAAAAGTGAAATATTTTCCTCGGCAAGTACAACCCCCAGTATCTTATGGTCCTCATAATGACCCGCAGGCCGGGCATTGCCGCCAAGCGAGGGGCCTATCTCCCTAACGACATTCCCGAGAGCCGGATATGGATCAACATTTATGCGGCCGCCAAGATGGACGCGGACCTCAGAGCTGTTATTGCCTCCAAGGACCGGACGGTCCTGTATGAGTGCAACCTTCAGTCCCAGGCGGGCTGCAGAAACAGCTGCACTGGTGCCGGCTATGCCGCCTCCCACCACAACAAAATCAAAACTGCCCGCATCAGACGGTTTTTCAGGTAAAGCTGAATATTCCCTCCTGAATGCCTTAAGGGCTTCAGGTTCATTTGGAGGGACAACATCATCCATAGTGAAGAAAACAGCATCACAACGACCATTAAAGCCGGTCATATCGCGCAGTGAAACGATGGCAGACCTGTCCCGGATGTCAACAGTTCCTGCCTCCTGCCAGAACCATTCTGATCCCCTTGTACCCAGAGCCACCCCTACAGGCTGATTATTGACCAGTAAAAAGAATTTGCCGGGCCCTTCACCCGGATGCCAGGGAGAGGTCCAGTTGTAGGTTCTCACAAACACACGGTACTCACCGGTAGCAGGGAACAACACTTCTGTCACGGCATCCTCAACTGGAACACCCATACCATGTGCCATAAGGTATGGCGATCCCATAAGGTCCATAAACTGCTGGTCCACTACCCAGCCTCCCTTGTTTGTGAAATTCTCCGCTTCTATCAGGACTCCTTTTTGCGCATAAAAATTCGAAACTGTGAACAGGTAAAGTGAAAGAGCCAGGAAAATTTTTTGTATCATTTCTGCTTATTTTGATTAATAAATTAAGTGTTTTAATCGAAAGGATAATTATAGTGCAAAGATTCCCCTTTTAGGGTCCTGATCCAGGTATTGAAGGAATGCTGTCCCTCTTTTATTTCAATGATCCTTCCACCTCTTTCAAAATGTCCGTAGGCATTTAACCCGGTAACCTGGCCGTAACCTAGGGCAATATTATGCAGAATCCCGATGTAGTTGTTTACGTGGTCATGGCCTGTAAAAACACCCATAATATCTCCCATCTCCACCATCGATGCAAATAATCCTGTGTTTATTAGGGGTGAGCAAACATCCTCCTCCCTGGCTCCAATAGTTGTCTCTTCTTCAAAAACCTCAATAAATTCAGAAAAAGGTATGTGAAAGAAAGCCAGTGCAGGAACAGGATTTCCTTCATTGGCATTTGTGAATTCAATACTTTTTTTACGATACCACTCAATCTGGTCAAATTTTATCCAGTCATAAACTCCGGGTTTGCCTTCCGGCGGATAACCATGCGAATCTAAAAAATACAACAATGCTTCCACGGTTCCTGATCCTGATGAAAAGACCGGGAGAATGAAGTTTCCGACACCCGATATATCAGGACCGGCAGTTCCAACAAATTCAGACATGGTTACAAGCAGATCGAAAATGTCTTCCCTGGACATATCCCCCTCATCATCATGATTGCCAAGAGTAACAGTCCACTTCACACCATGATCTGTAAAAACCTCCGATAAGGCAAGCCATCCTTCTTTTACTGGACCTGCTGTTACAATATCACCGGTCAGAATTGCAATATCCGGCTCTTCGGTATCAAGAACGTGCCCGATTATCTTAAAGGTCTGCAGGGTGGTCTCAGAATCATAATCAATATGAAGATCTGTAAACTGAGCTATTTTATAAGTTCCGTCAAGATTAAACTGTAATACCTCAAGTACATCCTTGGGTAAATCAGCTTTCTTTGTTGTACAGGCAGTAATTGCCAGTAAAATAATAAACCATATTTTCCTCATAAGTGTAGATTTACAGATCAAATATATATCCAAATTGCTATATTTAACCGGATTATTTTAAAATGTAACATAAAGGTATCAACTTGTACCATAAATGTACCAACTTTGAACAATAATTAATAATCTTCGAAGATGAAACCTTTATTAACACAGGGCAAACAAATGGACAAGATAAATCATTTAAACAGGTTTCTAGCCCTTCTGCTGCTGTCAGTTGTTTTAACATCTCATTCACCCGGAGGGCAAACCGAAAAAACCGGACAGGAGAAGCGGCTCCGTGTAGGTCATTACCATACTGAAGAGCAGGCAGCTGAGCTGCTGAAACATTTCATGGCCACCTACCCTGCCCTTGAATTGTGGCAGGAAAAAGCCGCGCGGATTAAAAAGGGGATATTAACCGGTGCCGGTCTTTATCCCCTGCCTGATCTAAAACCTTTAAATGCAGTCAGGACAAAAAAGCGGGTTTATGACGGCTATGCTGTTGAGAACATTGCCTTTGAAAGTCTGCCGGGAGTCTTTGTGACGGGAAGCCTCTATTATCCCCTGAACTGTTCTGGTAATCTTCCCGGAATATTGAGTTTCCACGGGCACTGGGACAGACCGGAGGAATATGGCAGGTTCAGGGAGGATGCACAGAAACGGTGTGCAACTCTTGCCAGGATGGGGGCCATGGTTTTGTCCGTCGATATGGTAGGTTACGGCGAAACAAGAGATTGGGGATGGGAGCACAGACACCCTGAAGTACTTAAGTTACAGCTCTGGAACAGTATCCGTGCCGTTGACTTCATGCTGAGTATTGACAACATAGATCCGGAAAGGATCGCGGTAACAGGGGCATCAGGAGGTGCCACCCAGTCATTTCTGCTGACAGCAGTTGATGACAGGATCGCGGTTTCAGTGCCGGTAGTGCAGGTTTCAGCCCATTTTTACGGAGGCTGCCTCTGCGAAAGCGGAATGCCTATCCACGAAAGTGCCAACCATGAAACCAATAATGTGGAAATTGCTGCACTTACCGCTCCACGCCCCATGCTAATTGTATCCTGCGGCGGGGACTGGACAAAAAACACACCCGGGGTGGAATACCCGCATATAAGATCAATTTACGATCTTTACGGTAAACAGGAAAATGTCATGAATGTGCATTTCCCGGATGAGGGCCATGGTTATGAATTCTCGAAAAGAAAAGCGGTTTACCCTTTCCTGGCAAGACATCTTAACCTGGACATTTATGCAATAATTGACCAGTATGGCAATATATCAGAAGAAGGTGCAGTAATTGAACCTTATGAAAAGCTTGTGGTTTTCGGAGAAGAGGTGCCGGTGCCGGGTCACGCGATAAGATCCAATGACATGGTGGTATGGCCACAAACTACCCCATGATATGACATCTGTTTGCAGGACGTCACATACGGTATGTACTGCGATCGTAAGTCCGGATTATAACTCCTGAAGATATATTGATAACGCATCTGCCATATCTTTTCCAAATAATCTGGCATTTTCGGGAGTTACTTTTTGGCCGTTCTGATAGGCAAAAGGAATTTCAAGGGTCGCCGCAAAAGATATCTCCTCAATTGTTGCTGCCCATCTTGAAAAGCTTAAACCCTGG
>SLOS01000088.1 GCA_007132365.1 Bacteroidales bacterium
ACCTATGGTAAGGGGCGCATCTTTCATACGGTTCTGGGCCATGCAGGAACTGGTGACAGGTTCTTCCCGGCAATGGAGTCTGCCGGATTTGTTGTAACCACGCAGCGCGGGGCTGAATGGGCGGCAACCGGAAAAGTGACCCGGGAAGTGCCTGCAGCTTTTCCGACCGAAACACAAAGTCTCCGGTGGAAGTTTTATGAGGATATTCATTCCGATATCACACCCGTTGTAAAGAGAATGGAGGAGTATGAAACCGGTAAATCAAACGATTGCTTTACTATCCTGAAAAAACTAATTGCTGAAAATATTGACAATCAGAGCAAAATGGATGAATACCACAAGATTATCAAGGAATTGCTGAAATCCCGGAAATCCACCATTGATTGTAAAAAAGTGCTGCTGACAGAGTTTTCATGGGTTGCCGATGACTCCTACATTGAAATCTATGAAGAACTTGAAAAAAACCGGAGATTATCTGATCAGGCCCGATATGCCCTGGATATGATTGGAAAGTGATTCGCCTGAATATTCTTCAGCAAATAAGATTGTTTACAAAAGGATATTTAGTCTGAAAAATATAATTATGATCTCGATTGTCATTCCTTTGTTGAATGAGGAGCAACTGGTTGAGCTGTTTCTGGAAAAACTTTTTGATACGTTAAACCTTACACAAGAGAGGTTTGAAGTTGTTTGCGTTGACGATGGAAGCACTGATTCTACGCTGGAGAAGCTCGTTCAGTTTCGGGAAAAACATACTCAACTGAAAATACTCTCGCTTTCGCGGAATTTCGGATTGCAGTCCGCGCTCACAGCAGGACTCGAATATGCCAGGGGTGAGTATGTCGTGATCATGGATTCTGATTTTCAGGACCCTCCCGAATTGGTGCCGGCCCTTATTGATAAAATTAAAACTACCGGAGCCGACATAGTTTCTGCTGTAAGGGGGACCCGGAACGAGAAGTTTGTTAAAAAAGTTTACATCAATCTTTTTCACCGTATTTTTGACCAGCTTACCGAAGGGCAACAGGTAGCACAAACCGGAAATTTTTGCATCCTGAACAAAAAAGCCCACCGGGCAATACTTCAATTCCCGGAACGAAGCCGCTATCTTCCGGGCATACGTAATTTTATCGGATTCAGGCATGAATTTATCATATATGACAGACCCGACAGACTGGAGGGTAAGGCGAAAATGACCCGGCGTAAATTGTTTTCACTGGCGGCCGATGCAATTTACTCATTCACAAAATGGCCCATCAGGATTTGCCTTTTTCTTGGTTTACTTGGCGTTATTACCTTTTCATTTGCCATTGTCTACGCCCTGGCATCAAAGTTTTTGGGACTGGCTCCCATCGGCTGGTCGTCCATGTTTTTGGCGATAAGTTTCTTTGGCTCTGTACAGCTTACATTTATGGGTTTGATAGGCGAATATATTTACCGCATTTTCAAGGAGGTTCAGGCACGTCCGCTCTACCTGATAAAAGAGATTTATGAATAAAAGCCAAAGAGTGAACGGGAAAAATGGCTTTTATGCTACCTTGCTGACGGTTGCGGTTATTTTGGCTTTTCTTGCACCGCGGGCAGCCGTAAATGTTGACGAGCAATTGCATTATCCGCATGCCAAAAAGGTGGTGAACTGGTATTTTACCGCGGGCAGGGATACATCGTGCCTTCATACACCTGAAACAAACCTGAAGTATTACGGGCAATCGGTTGACAACCTTACAGCCCTTGTCAACCGGATCTTCAAGGTGGAGGATGAATTTCTGGTAAGGCATTATACAGGTGCACTCTTTTTCCTGTTGCTGTTGTATTTCACAGGATTAATGAGCAGGCGTTTGAGCGGCTCCTGGCTGGCTGCGACACTGAGCGTAATTGCCCTGGTTCTGATGCCACGCCTGTCGGGACATGCGTTTGGGAACCTGAAAGATATACCCTTTGCAGCCGGCTATATGGCCGGTCTGCTGATGATCGGCAGGTTTCTGAAGGAACTGCCCCGGCCACGGTGGCAGACGACCATACTTCTGGGTCTGGCAGTTGCTTTCACCGTATCGGTCAGGGCCGGCGGACTGATTCTGTTTGCCTACCTTGGATTCTCCATGATAATTTTTTTCATTATCTATCCTGCCCGCCTGAATCAGATATTATCTGACAAACCGCTTCTTGCCAGTCTGCCGGGCAGGGGATTTGCAGTTGTTACGATCGGTTACTTTGCGGGTTTGCTTTTCTGGCCCTATGCTTTGCAGAATGTTTTTGTCAATCCCCTTGAAAGCCTGAGAGTAATGGAGCATTACAAAATAGGGATACGGCAGTTATTTGAAGGTGAATTAATATGGAGTAACATGCTTCCTTGGTATTATCTGCCGAAATGGCTTATGATCTCCACACCCCTCTTTGTTTTGACAGGCTTTTTTTTATTTCTTGTCTTTTTCATTTCAGAGATGATCAGGGAAAAAACCCTGTCAACCCGGTTTTTATTTGAGGGTTTTGTCTTGTTTTCCTGTATTTTCCCGGTTTTTTATGTTACAGTCATCGGCTCCAATCTATACAGTGGCATAAGGCAAATGCTGTTTATCCTTCCTCCGATGGCAATTCTTGCTACCCTGGGTGTATACAAAACCATTCATAAGATTGCCTCAATAAAAAAAATGGCGGTTTATCCACTTTCACTTCTTTTCATATTCTTGCTGTCCCTGCCTGTATATCACCAGGTCACCACGTTCCCGGTTGACTATGTTTACTTTAATGCATTGGCAGGAGGTAATAAAAAGGCCTGGTCAAATTACGAATACGACTATTATTTTCATGGATTGAAGGAACCCGCGGAGTACCTGATTGGCATTGCTGGAGACAGAAATGTTACTGTTGCAATGAACTCCAACCTGTCTAATTACTTCGATGGCCACGATAACATTACTTTTCAATATACCCGGTATATGGAACGAAGTTCTGCTGATTGGGACTACGGTTTGTTTGGTGTAAATTATATCCATCCATACCTCCTGAAAAACGATCTCTGGCAGCCGGCAGGGATAATGAGAACTTTTTATCACAGGGGAAATCCGCTAGCGGTTCTGGTAAGGCGTCAGGATAAGTCTGATTACATTGGGATTTCTGAATTAAATAAACTAAATTTGTTGTCGGCGACAACATTACTTGAGCGGGCTCTGAAAAACGATCCAAATAATGTATGGTTACATGCAAACCTTGCAAAAGCAAGGCTCACTGCCGGCGATATAGATGGTTTTGAGCATTATGTCAGGAAAGGAAAAGAGATTCATCCATTTTATGAACCTTTTTTTCTGCTGGAAGCCGGCAGGTTGTTTGATGAGGGAAAATACAGTAAATCACACGAGAAACTGATTGAACTTTTTAGGATTAATCCCGCCTACCAACCTGCAGAAAAGCTATACTTGGAGGTAAAGGAGAAAATAGAAAGGACACGGGACACGTTTTGAAGATAAACAAAAGTTATAAATAATGAGATCAATTAAAATGTTTATTGCCTCAATGGTTACCGGGCTATTATGGCTGCCATTTAAACTAATGGCACAGGATGGAGGCATGTTCATTGAAAACATGGAAAATCCGGACAGTACCTTCCTTGAACAGGAGTTTATGGCCGACGCCGTAGTAAGAACCTCAGGTCCCGGGAATATGGTTCCGATTATAATTGCAGTCCTGATAGTACTGGCAGCACTGGGACTGTTTATTATCAAAAAAAGAAAAAATAACGCATTATCCCGGCAGAGTAGTAATTGAGCAGGATAATTAAACTAACCGGCTATGGATTTAAAACAGAAAAGCAGGCGCAATTTTTTAAGAAAAATGGCTTATGCTTCGGCTGGAACCATTGCCATGCCTGCAATACTGTCATCATGCTCAAAAAGGGCAAATGATCATGTTCTGATAGCACATATTGGTGTTGGCTCCAGGGGCACATCAACAACAAGTAGATATTTCCTGCCCGTTCCTGATTGCCGATCGGTGGCAACCTGTGATGCATGGACCGACCGGCGTGAGGATCTGGCAAAACATATCTCGGATTATTACAGGGAAAATTACCAGGAAGATATTGTTTGTAAGCCTTATGTTGATTATGAGGAGATACTGGCCAGGAAGGATATTGATGCCGTACATATAGCTACCGGAGACCACTGGCATCTTCCCATGGCAATCAAGGCTGCACGTGCAGGCAAGCATATCTATCTTGAAAAACCACTGGGACTCAGCCTGGACAATATGATTGAACTTGAGAGAATCGTTAAAGAGAAACGGCTTGTTTTTCATTATGGGACACAGCAAAGGTCACTTGTTCATATCAGGAAGGGAATTGAAATGATAAACTCCGGCGAGATAGGAGATGTAGAAAGAATTGAAATCTGGGCTCCCCCCTGCTATGATGAGCCAACCGGCTCTCTTGAAATTGAGGAACCTCCCCGCGGACTGGACTATGACAGGTGGCTTGGACCGGCGCTTTATAAACCTTACAGTCAGGCAAGAGTTGATAACACCGGATTATTCCATATTTATGATTATGCGATCGGGTTTATCGCAGGCTGGGGTGCTCATCCCCTCGATGTGGCAGTCTGGGGAGCTAAGGAAAAAATGTCAGGAACAGGGACCTTCACGGGGTCCGGCACCTTTTTCCCTGAAGGACATCTTTTCGATACGATTAACTATTGGGATATCAATATTTCATACGATAACGGCCTGAAGATTCATTTTGTAAGCACCAATTATGCCGATGAAATGATGCAGCAAGTGGATAGCAGGAACGGCACAATTTTTTATGGTTCAAAAGGCTGGATAGGTCTTGGAAGGGGTGCAGCCTCATCAGATATTCCTGAGCTTCATGAAGAATTGAACCTTGAGGTATTTGGTGAAAATAACCGGCACGGGTATAATTTTATCCAAACGATAAAGGGAGAGATTGAGCCTTTCAACCCGCTGGATGAAGCGATCCTTTCAGACTGTATCAGCCATATGGGGAATGTCCTGTTACGTTCAGGAAAAGATAAAATTGTCTGGGATGCAGCAACCAGGAAAATCATCAATTACCCCGGGTTGGAGAAAAAGTATTTTCACCGTGACTTAAGGGAACCCTACAATGTTTAATGCGGACTGAGAAACATTATTTCAATCATTCCTTTTTCTGTTGCCAACCAGTATTTTTACCGTCAGCAGTCACACAACTGTCATTTATGTTGTCCATACTTATGTACTATTTGTTTTACAATTCAAAAGCAAGATAAAAATATGAAATCCCCGG
>SLOS01000358.1 GCA_007132365.1 Bacteroidales bacterium
ACCATGCAGCATACGACAAGCATATACTGGGTATAACACCTGACTATATCATCAAAATCCGCACCGACATTCTCCAAGAAACCGACGGCCCAATGCTGAGATACGGAATCCAGTCGCTCGAAAACAACAAGATAATTTTGCCAGCCTCCCGAAAAGACAGGCCAGACCGAGACCGCCTTAAGCAACGCTTTGAAAACTTTCTAAAGGCCGTATAAAGGCCTAACCCCAAGAACCAAAAACCCATTTCCTTTCGGGGAAGGGAACGAAACTTGCCTTCGAAAAACTATACTTTTCCTTTTATTCTGATTAACTTGTACATACGGCCAACTGTGAACCAGACCACCTTTCGCATGACGTTCAACGTTCAAGCATAACAGGTCATTTTAATGCCGTTTATACTTTGTTGACAGCTTTGATTATTTCAAGGTATTTGTCTACGTCTTTTTTCAATCTATTGTCAGTTGAATAATAAGTGTAAATCAAGTTGCCACCATCCTCTATGGTTTTGAAACCATTGTTTCTATACCATTCGATCTTATCTGTTATTTTAGACTTATAAATTTCGTTATTAGTCATACCAAAATGTTCCCAATAGAATTCTTTTCTAGTCTGCTTATTTTGGATAATAAAATCTACATATTTTGTTTCGCCATACTTCGTGATAGGGAATTCTATTTTGATTAAAAGATGAGAACATTTCTTCAACTGCTCATAAATGAAAACTTCCTGTTCTGAGTTGAGTTTTGTTCCATCACTAGCAATATTTGTTTTCGAATTTTTATAATAATTATAAGTACCTTCAAGAGTCTCGTTGTTTATTGTACTATATTCAAGATTTTCCTGTTTTGCCCTAAAATACCATTGATAAAAATATTTATTTGTTGTGTCAACTCGGTAAGATACAAATGAAGACATAATGCCATTTTGATGTTGCTTCCTTAAGAATTGATTAAAAACCTTGTTGTCAGGGAACTCTGTTTTTAAATAAGGGTTTTTAGATACTATTTCGTAAAGTTCAGTCGATCTAATTTCAATTGGAGTATCTGGCGATTTCAAAAAACCATTTAGAGAATTACCAATCTCTTTTAAAAGCTTATATACTTTTGGAAGTGTTTTCATTTATAATTGCCACTAACGAGCTCGGGAAACCAAATTTACCCGACACCGTGTTGCGATTAACAATACCTCAATATTTATTTGAAAAACCCCAAGTTACAAATCTTAGGATAAATAGCCACGTCATCCCTAACCAGATTCAATTTCGATTCAATCTGTGCGAATGATGCTGGGTCAAAGACATTATTGATTAAGTCATCTAGAATGACCGGGGACATACGAACTCTGGTAGGCCATGCACCATAAAGAGCAGGGAATCCGTCTACGACGGCACATAATCTTATCCAGTTTTTATTCCAACCGTTTGGCATACAATAGTGCTTTTAAAATTTTTAATTGCGTAATCCTAAAACATCTTGCGACCGGCTTCAATAAATTGGCCGATCTTAATAACCTGTCGGTTCAGATTCTGCTGCCTTCATTATGTTTCCCTCATGTGGAAGCAATCTTCCAGGTGACCTAAAGACCTCTTTTCTATGCCATTGCAGATATTCTAACTCTGGTTGATCAAAGCCAGGTTGTGGAAGCATTATTTCCCGTCCTTCATACTTGTAAATCACATCTTCAATTCGTCTACCACCAGTTAAATCTACTGATACAATGATCCGCATTTTATCATTGAGGGTTATGGCTCCTGCATCTAGGGCTACGTGGTGAAATGAGCATAATGCCAGACCATTTTTTGTTGAATCGGGGCCATTACAACTATGCCATTTTATATGTCCGGCGTCTATTCCAAGAGGAATCCCTCCCAATCGTCCATCAAGACCGCAGATAACGCATGTACTCCTGTAGGCTCTGAGAACATTAACTCTGAATTCAGGATCTCTCTTCCGTTTAACTGTTTGACTTGTTGCCATACCTGGCAGTCCAATCGCATTGCGTATTGATTCATGAAGTGTTCCGGGCCAGAATTGATGCAGAATTGTATCTGCCAGCAGTGAGATCAAATAAGGGTCTGATTTCAGGGCTTGCCATAGTTCAGAAGAAACTTCACCATAAACTCCATCCTTTTGAAGTGCTGCACTTGTCGGCGAAGAGCCAGGCTTTTTCCTCTCAAATTCAAATGGGGATAAGACCGTCCAAAATCCCTCATTCTGGAGATGCCAGAAAGGAAATTCCGGATGATACGATCTCCTCCTGGGTCCAAACTCCTTCAATAGCCTCCCTAATTGTTCTGAAACCTCACCAAACCTTACTTCGGGATTAATTTCATCCATAGACCGACGAAGTAATAATAGAGTTAGCAATGGTTTATGAGGGGCCCGCACACCTTTTTTCTGCCAGGTTTTAAAGCTTGAGAATTTTGCAATCCACTCTGCATGGCTTTTTTTCATATGCACTTATTTGGTCTGATGGATTTAGTGAAATTAATTCAATATATAGCGATAGTCAGCATAGCCTTATTGAGTTGCACTTAAAATTCCCAGACAATGTATAAAAAAATTTTGAGTTTCGGTTTAGGGGCACATAAATCCATTTCCCTTTCGGGGAATGTGACGTTTTCTAATCTTTCAAAGCCCGGAACATTTTACTTTTCAATCTATTCTGATTAACTTGTAACCGCACCTAAATTGATTATTAATACCTTGAAATTCTATATAGGTAATACCGATAAGCAATGGTTCGATTTCTTAAGGGAAAAATCGCCAGATGATGTCAATTTTTGGCAGCCTGGGGGTAAGCTAAAATTTCAAGCAATACCATCCGGGGCACCTTTTCTGTTTAAGCTTAAAAACCCAATCAATAAAATTGCCGGACTGGGTTTTTACGTATCACATTCACTACTGCCAATAGAATTTGCGTGGGAAGTTTTCCTGGGAAAGAATGGCGTTGAGTCTCTTGAAAATTTTAATAGAAAAGTAGGCAGTTACAGAACAGCCGGAAACTCATTGCTCTCAAATCCGAACATAGGTTGTATTATACTAACAAATCCAATTTTCTTTGCCGAAGCTGACTGGGTTGATTTACCGATAGACTGGTCCCCCAATATCGTCCAGGGGAAAACTTACAATAATGAAAGCCGGATTGGTAAGCAATTATGGGATATGATAGAAAATAGGATCATCAAATACAATTTTCTTGCCACCCAACCAGAAACACAAAGTCAATTTGTCCTTGAACCTCAGGAAGCCGACCGGTACGGGAAAGAAATACTTACACGTGTTAGATTGGGACAAAGCGCATTCAGAGTTCTTATCACCGACGCATATACCAGGAGGTGCTCAATAAGTGGAGAAAGAACCCTGCCTGTTTTGGAAGCTGCCCATATAAAGCCTTATGAAAAATCCGGACCGCATTTGGTCTCCAACGGCTTGTTACTAAGAGCTGATATTCATAAACTGTTTGACAAGGGATATATTACGATAACCCCAAAATATAAAATTGAAGTTTCAGGAAGAATCAGAGAGGAGTTTGAAAATGGGCGAGACTATTACCGGCATCATGGCAAAGATTTAATTAATCTACCGAAAAGAGCGCAAGACAAACCAATGCCTGAGTTTGTTAACTGGCATAATAACAATGTATTTAAAGGCTAATATTCAATATAGGTATGAAAATCAAATAGATTAACACTATGGCTGGAGAAAAAGAAATTCTGGAAAAATTTATTTTAAATAACCCAGATTTGGAAAAACTGGATGGAATGTTAAGCGATTTCAATGTGTTTGAAACACTTAATCTGGTACATGCAGAAATCAGGCATTCCAATGTTTTGGCATGGTTGCTTAATCCTAATGAAAATCATGGCCTCGGAAAATATTTTCTTAATATTTTCATTAAATGGTTCGTTTCAGAAAATAAAACAATGATTGACGGTTTAAATGTTTTTGATATTGAGATGTTTAATTATAATGATGTTGAAATTAGAAGAGAATGGAAAAATATTGATATTTTAATTCTTTTAAAAGAATCTCAGAATAATGTCGTGATTTCAATAGAGAACAAAATCAGGAGTTTACAACACTCCAATCAACTTAAGAGATACAGGGAGATAGTTGAAAAAGAATTTCCTTTATATCAGAAATTATTTATTTTATTGACACCTGAAAACACCATCCCGGATGATGATTCCTGGATTAATTATAATTATACCACTGTTACAGAGCTATTAGACAATACCGTCAACAATAGGAAAGACCAGTTGAATATAAATATTCTTAATTTTATCGAACATTATAACACAATTCTAAAAAGATATCTGGTGGGAAATTCCGAAATCGAGAAAATCTGTTTGCAACTCTACAGTAAACATAAAGCGGCTCTGGACCTTATTTTCCAGTACAAGCCTGATATTGTATCCGATATCAGCAACTTACTGCAAGAATTAATAAGAAAAGAGGCTGATCTTATACTTGACAGTGCAGGAAAAACAGTAATTAGATTTACCACAAAAGTTATTGATGAGAAAATTCCCAATATTTCAGAAGGTTGGCTTAAATCGAAACGCTTAGTGGCATATGAATTCTACAATTATGACAACCGATTGGCGTTAAGACTCTATATTGGCCCCGATGATCAGAACTATAGAGATAAGGTATATTACTACTTATCGAAAAGAAAAGATTTGTTCCCGTTAACAACAAGGCCTTTAAGTAAGAAATGGCATTGTGTTTGTCAACAAGAATTCTTAAAGAGGAAGGATTTTGAGGGAAAAGAATTTTGTGACCTTGAGGAAATAATCAAGGTCAAATGGAATGAATTTTTAAAAGATAGTAAGAAAGAAATTGATAACTATATTGAATACTGGGCAGACGCCTGAGCACAAAATTGGGATGGGTGTTCCACTTTAACTGAACAAATCTTTATCAGATAGAATATCAAACCACCCCCCTCAGCCTCATCTCAATCTCCCTCCAGTTTGCATTCAGGTTCAATGTTTTAATCTGAATCAGATGCTGGTCATACCAGTAATCCAGGTCGATCTCTTTTCCGGTGTCCGGATAAATTAAAATGCCCCGCGTCTTAAAACTGTCCGGGCAATCACTGCTATGCTGGTTCAGCAGATAGCTGAAAAGCTGGTAGAGGTTCTGTGAATGGATCTTTTCACGGTCGTAATGGGTGGCAAATGTTTCCCGGTAGTACTTGGCATCAATGATGATCTTTCCCTGTTCATTCTCAATGCTGATATCGGTCCTCATG
>SLOS01000138.1 GCA_007132365.1 Bacteroidales bacterium
AGGCGGCCCAGTCACTCGGTTTCTCACGGGTCCCTGCTTCATCAAGGTTTCCTTCCGAATCGACTATCATTCCCGTTCCCAGAGGTGCCCATTCGGGTCCGTGATTCATGCAGCCTACAGCTATTTCGGGTCTCATCCGCGCACTGAAAAAGGAGTGGCCTGTAGGCCTGACATACAGGTCCTTGAGGACATCAAATTCAAGTATAAAATCCATCACCCTCACTGTTGAGGAGGGGGCCCAGACCTTTACGGTCCGTGTTTCGTTGAAATGATGTGTTCCGGTGGCGGGAACAATCCATTCAAGGTGGTCGGTAAAAACGGCACTTTTACCGTCATTACTTATGATCTGAGGATTACGGGAAAACACCTGGCCGGTCTCAAGTTCATGACGGGGTTGCCAGTAATTGCCACGCTCCACATTTTCACTTATAACCCAGTCCAGGCTTACATAAAGGGAACTGTGGTGGGGGTAGGGCTCCTGATCCCAGGTTGTAACTGACCGCCCCGAAAGCGGACCTTTGACCGGGTAATAGAAAGGATATTTGTGTTCCGGGCTAAAAAGATAAGATGTGAAGTCCTCATCATTGACCTTAATTGATATCCGGTCGGCTTCCATGGAGGCAATGACCTTTTGGGAAGGATCAGCTTTACAGCCTGCTGATATTACTGCAAGCAATGCAAAAAGATAAAGCAAAAGGTTTTGTTTTATTCTCTTCATAAGTAAATATTTAGGTTAAACTATTGGTCTTATGGATCTTGCCTTTACAATATTTTGACTTTAAGTCGATTTTATATGCAATTATATTTTTAAAAATGAAGATTACAACCATAGGAATGCTAAATTAAAACAAAAAATTGAATTACAGCCGAATGAACAATATTTGTTTGATTTGACCGCCGGGTAGAGCGGTTCGTTACCTTACCGCTCCCCTACAGTCCCGGACGAGCAACTTTCTGCATCCGGTTTAATATTATCGGCGTCGGGGGTGACTGGCCGGATTGTTAAAGAATCAACCGTTATATAAGGAATTGTGAAAATGATGGAAATTATGGCCATGAGGTGTTGGAAAAATTCCACAGGTGGCCTGCATGGATGGGGACTGACCGGGAAATTCCTGAACTCATGGAATGGTTAACCACACAACAATCAGGTGCTGCCGGACCTGCCGGGAAAACAAAATGCATGTGGATGGTAACGGGCCAAAATGCTTGAGGCAAGGGTAACCTCATTAATATCCCGGTGGGCCGACCATGTTTGTGATTGCTGATTATCAGGATCGCACCAGAAATCTTCAATATCTTCCACCAGGTAAAGGAATTTGCCCAGTTCACTGAAGTCCATATCAAGACTTTGGTGCCTGTTACGTATCCCGTATAAAACCCTGAATCCAAGAGACAAACCACACTCCCTGAAGGGCAGTCTGATATCTGCAGGTTTGAGTCTGTTGAACTCCAGTTTGGAATAGGCCTGTATACCGGCTAAGCTTTCTGCAAAAAGATATCCGGGTCTGATATTTGGGGGCAGGGGTTTCTTGTTAAGGCTCAATTCAGCTGTTATTGCCGTGTTCAGCAGCAAACCACCTATTCCCAAAGCATCAGTTGTAAACCAGCTCATATTCTGACAAAGATCCTGAAAATCCTGTTTAAGAGAATCAAGATATATTATGCTCTCGGGAGCGGCTTCCATGGCACTGATAACGCATACCAGTCCCTCCAGCGGATCGTGTGTGCCCATACTTTCCACAACGGGTCTGGAAAGGTCGGTATCCATTTTCCAGAATATTCCTGGCAATCCCCGGTTTTTATTAATAAATCTTTCACTTGCCTTTATAAGTTCAGCTGCCCATCTTGCATAAGTCTTTTCGCCGGTTTCTTTGTAAGCTTGCAGGAGTGAGTTAAACCAACGGGTAAGATAATGAAAGTACTGGCCGTCCCGCTCCCATTCCAGACTCTGGTTGAAAGGTTCTCCATTTATTTGTTCGGTCAATTTTTTCCCGATCCTCAATCCGCCGGCAGTTGGATGGTTTTCTCCTTCATCCGGCGACATGCCGCTAATCCATCCTTTTCTGGTATCGTCATGCCGGTACTGACCAAGAGTGTGATGAACTATATCAATAAGATTAAGGGCATAACCCTTGTAATTCTCTCCTTCAGGTTCATAGGACAAGGCCACGCAAGCCTGGACGGCAAATGCATCTGTCCACAGATACCGGTGTTCAGGATTACCCTCGGATCCGGTAATACCAGTCCGCAATAAAAAATCATTTATCAGCTTCAGGGCTACTTCGAGTTTTTTATCATTCTGATTAATCATGGCAAAACCAAACTGGATAGTAATGCGGCATTAAATCCACACCCATTCCCCACTTCCAGAACCTTATCTTCCGGATGCAGATCAAGAGACTGTGCCATGTAAGCTACGATATAGGGCTGGCTGATTGTCTGATCCCTTCCTGTCGGGAGTGGTGCGTCATCATATCCCATATCTTTGATTTCATCGGGAACAAATACCTCTCTGTCCACAGCAAGCATGGCTTCCAGTACTCTTTCATCATAGATATCGCGATCCCGCAACTGTTCCTGAATCATTCTTTCCTTTTTATTCACAGCACTGCATTTTGATCAGTAGTAATGATTCTGCAAAAACCATTCCGTGCAGAATATTGAATTGTGCTATAACAGAAATATTAACAGAAAACAGTGATTTTCTCTTTGTTCAATAAATGCTGGTGATTTTGATTAGTTGAAATACCTCCTCGGCAGCCTTTAAATTACCACTTATTTTGGGTAACTTTTGGCATGAAATTTATTTAATTTTAATTAAACTTGTAAACCCGCGTTCTTAGTTAAATCCACCTCCTTCGTTAGTGGATGTTCGATTTTAGTGATTTTTTTACTCTGTAAGAAAACTTATAACCCGTTTATTATGCCCCGAAAAGAAGTTGATGAGCAATTTGTTATTGCAACTATAGGCAGCTCAGCTGATGGTATCAAGGCTTTGGAAGTGTTCTTTGCAAATTTATATGAATCAACAGGAATAGCCTTTGTCATTATACAGCACCTCTCCCCACACCATAAAAGCATCCTTCCCGATATTCTCCAAAAAAAGACAAGTCTTAAAGTTGTCGAAATAGAAAATGATGCTATTCCCGAGCCCGGGTATGTTTATGTGCTTCCTGCAGGATTTGATGTTACCATTTCAAACAATAAGTTTAATCTTCAAAAATACAGCAAGAACAAACAAGGACTTCATCTGCCCATAGATCTTTTTTTACGGTCACTGGCAGCCGACTATAAAGACAGAACAGTGGCCATTTTGCTAAGCGGATCCGGTTCCGACGGATCGGCAGGAATCAGGGAGATAAAAAATGCCGGGGGACTGGTGATGGTGCAGGACCCGGATTCCGCAAAATTCAGCTCCATGCCCCGGAACGCCATTGAAACCGGGATAGTGGATAAAGTTGCCAGACCGGAAAATCTGCCAGGCATGGTTGTTGAATTTCAAAAAAATATCAGCAAGGAAGACAAACCATTTGATGAGAATGACTTTCCTGAGTCATTAAAAAAATTGTTTCAGCTGCTGAAAGCGGAAACCGGCCACGATTTCTCGGGTTATAAGAAAAATACCATTTTAAGGCGTATCCGCCGGAGGATGACTCTTCACAAAATAAACAGGCTCAAAGATTATGTGAATTTCATTGAAGAGAATCCGGATGAAGTACATTATCTTTTCAAAGAACTGCTTATCCTGGTAACCTCTTTTTTCAGAAACAAAGAAGCATTTGCCACCCTGAGGGAAAAGGTTTTCCCGGCGATAATCAATCCCTATAATCCAGACCCGTTCAGGATATGGGTTGCTGCATGTGCCACCGGCGAAGAGGTTTACTCCCTCGCCATTCTTGCCAGGGAATACCAGGAGTCTAAGCGCATAAGAGTCGGTATGCAGATTTTTGCCACCGATGTGGACCGGCAGGCCCTGGAAATTGCGCGTACTGCAAAATACAAGAAAAATATCGAGTCTGATGTTCCCGGAGATCTGCTGGATAAATATTTCCATAAAACAGATGATTTATACCAGGTTCACAAAGATATCCGCAATATGGTAACCTTTGCCGAGCACGATGCCATCCAGGATCCGCCTTATTCAAAACTGGACCTGATAAGTTGCCGGAATTTTTTGATCTACCTGGAGCCTTCTGTACAGAAAAACCTGCTGAACACCTTTCATTATGCACTGCATAGTGAAGGGTACCTCTTCCTGGGTAGCTCTGAAACAACCTCATTAAAAGAAGATCTGTACGAGGCGATTGATGTAAAGTACCATATCTATCAAAAAAAGGAGAACAGGAAAGCGGTTCTCGATTATTTGTCCCAAAAGAGGAAATCCGAAACTCACCACGGTTTGGCCGGTACCGGTACCCGGGAAAAACCCGGCAGCAGGAAACCGTCGGTTAAGGAATTTGCCGAAAACAAAGCGTTAAAAGACTATTTACATCCTTTTTTGCTGATTGACAGAAAAGGGGAGATTCATTATTCTCTCGGACAGTGCGATAAATATTTCAGGTTTCAGGTCAAGGGGGAGCCCAGCCAGAACATTGTCAACCTTGCCAGGGAAGGATTGCAAATATCGATTTCCCGCGCCCTGCGTAAAATCAATTTGGAAAATGAACCCGTTAAATTTAAAAACCTCAAAGTCACCAGTACCGGAGATAATGATTTTGTTGATCTGGCAATGTCCCCGGTTAAAAAGCCTTCCCGTTTTGATCATCTTGTCATTGTGACCATTGAGCCTTCTAAGCCTGTTCCCGAAACCAGGGAAGGCCAAAAAGATGACCGGCCGGATCCAGGTGAATCGGAAGAGTATATAAGACATATGGAGCAGGAGCTGCAGGATACAAGGGAACACCTGAATAGTGTTATCGAAGAGCTGGAAACTTCCAATGAGGAGTTGATTTCGGCAAATGAAGAGGCCCACTCGACCAACGAGGAACTGCAAAGTACAAATGAAGAGCTGGAAACATCAAAGGAAGAGATGCAATCACTCAACGAGGAGCTTGAAACCTCAAACAATGAGCTGCAGCGGAAAGTTGAAGAAATAACCATTATAAACAATGATCTCAATAATTTTCTCAGGAGTACCGATATTGGGATACTGTTCCTTGACAAAAATCTTAAGGTAAGAAGATTTTCCCCGCAGATCAGGTCTATCGTCAATCTGGTAGAATCTGATACAGGTCGCTCCATCCAGGATTTCG
>SLOS01000196.1 GCA_007132365.1 Bacteroidales bacterium
CCCTCAACTATGGCTGCACCGGCCCCGTCAGAAAAGATCATGGTGTCCCGATCGTATTTGTCCACTACCCTGGAAAGTGTTTCCGCCCCGATCACAAGGCACCGCTTTGCAAGTCCGCTCTTTATAAAGGAATCTACATGGATGACTCCCTGGATCCATCCCGGACAGCCGAAAATGATGTCATATGCCACACAGGAGGGATTTTTTATCCCCAACTTGTTCTTTACCCTTGCTGCAAGACAGGGTAGTGCATCGGACTGGATGGTTCCCTTGATAACGTCTCCGAAATTATGGGCGACTATTATATAGTCCAGGCTTTCCTGGTCAATGCCGGCATCTTTTATGGCCTCCCTGCCGGCAATGGTAGCTATGTCGGAGTTGGTCTGTCCCTCTGACACCCATCTTCTCTCGGCTATTCCGGTTATATCCCTGAACTTGTCCACCACCACCTCTCCGGGACTGTCTATTCTGCTCTTATCCTTCTCAAAGAAGGTCTGACGGGTGAATTCAGAGTTGGATATCCTTTCTGTGGGTATATAGCTTCCTGTTCCGGTAATGACTGTATTTAAAAACTCCATTTCAATATTTTTCTTTTTATCAAAGTATTTTCCAGATTTCAGCCTGTAAAAATATTAATCTTTTTTATTATGTCAGAGTCTCTGATGATAATAAATATTGCACATGGATTTTTCCGGGGTAGGGGTCTGATGCTTTTTGGCATAAAAAATTGTATTTTTGTCAGCCGGGGAAGCATTTCTGTGCCTAAAATATTTTCCTTGATCATGGTTAAAAGGATTATTCTTATATCCCTTGTCACTCTTGCTGTAGCTGCTCTTGCAGGTGGCTACCTTTTACTTCAGAGGAGCCTGATAACCGGAACAGATCCTTTTGATGCTGTTGCCGGTGATGCTGTCGTGGTTGTACGCACAAAAAGCATTTACCGATTCTTCTCTGCAGTTAAAAGCGGACAGGAGATGTGGAGCGACCTTGAGAAGGTGCTGGACGTCGGGGGAATGTTAAAGGGTGTGGACTTTCTTGATTCCCTCCTTAAAGAAAACCAGACGGCTTCTGAACTCGCTGAGGGTAAGAGTCTGTTTTTTTCAGTGCATCCGGCCGGCAGGGACAGGTATGAGACGGTCTATTACCTGGAGTTTGCCTCCACGAGAGAGGGACGGATGTTCAATGATCTGATGAACGGGCTCCTTTCCGGAGGTTCGCCTGTAAGTGAACGCGCCTATAACCGTGCAAGAATTTATGATGCCACTTTCCGGATGGGCGGGCGGGTGTATGATGTATCATGGACTGTGAACGGGGGGGTATTTATTCTGAGTTATTCCGCCCTCCTGGTTGAGAATGCTGTTGACCAGCTTGATAAAGGAGGCGGCTTGCATGAAGATGAATCTTTTAAAAAGGTCCTTGCAACAAGCGGGGAAAACGTTGATGCAAATGTGTTTTTTAACCTTCAGGATTTCCCACATTATATCTCGGCTTTTTCCCGGGGTCAAAGCAAAAATCTGCTTTCCGGCTTTTCCGGACTGGGGGACTGGGCAGAACTGGACCTGCATCTGCGCGATGATGCAATGATGCTGAACGGTTTCTCCTTGTCAAAGGCGTCAGAAAATAATTATCTCAACGTGTTCTCAGGACAATCGCCGGTTACCATTGGGGCCGAATCGGTCATACCCGGCTACTCATCCGGCTTTCTGGCTTTGGGGCTGAGCGACCTGTCTCTTTTTTATAATAACCACCTTCAGTGGCTTGAGGGCATTGACAGAACAGATGAATACAAAAAGATGAGAGAGGAGTTCATGGCTCTGACCGGATCGGTTCCCGATGAAGATTTCCATTCATTCATGGAGGGTGAGGTGGCTCTTGTAATGTCAGGCTGGGAAAACCCTGACGAAAAAGGAGAGTTATTTCTGCTGATAAAGACAAGGAGCCGGTCCCTGGCCCTGAAAACCATGCTTGATATGCTGAGGCACAATGCCCGGCTATCGGGTGCCAGTATTGACTCATACAGGGAGGTTTACCGGGTGGACAGGGAGACCTCCATGGATATATACAGTTTCCCGTTCAGCAGGACCGGGGAGCTGCTGTTCGGAAAGATTTTCGGTGCAGCAAATACCTCCTGGTTCACTTTCGTGGAGAATTACCTGGTCTTCGGGGAATCGGTTCAGGGATTGTCGGAATTTATTCATGCCAATGTTCTGAATCAGACCCTCAGCGCCGATACCCGCTTCAGGGAATTTTCCGAGTACCTGGTAGCAAGGAACAACTTCTGGTTTTACTCCAATCTGGCACGTTCAGCCGGCCTGTTCACCACGCTTGCCGGCGGGCAGCTTTCGGAAAATATAACGGGAAATCCTGAATCGTTCAGGAAGTTTCAGGCCCTTTCGCTTCAATTCGGCTCAGGCAGGGATATGTTATACAATAATTTCTATCTCAAATATTCTCCCCAGGTGTTTGAAGAGCCGCAAACCGACTGGCAGACCCTGCTCGATACCGTTATAGATTTCAAGCCCCTGCTGCTGATAAACCATAATACAGGCGAGAACGAGATCTTTGTACAGGACCTCAACAATACCATCTATCTCATTAACAATGCGGGACGGATTCTCTGGAAAAAACCCCTTCCGGGAAGGATTATGGGCAGCGTCTACCAGATCGATTATTACAGGAATAACCGTCTTCAGATGCTGTTCAACACCAGGGAACAGATATATTTACTTGACCGCAATGGCAATGATGTGGGCAGGTATCCGATACGACTTCCTTCTCCCGCTACCAATGGCATATCTGTGTTTGACTATGAGAACAACAAGGATTACAGGATTTTTGTCGCATGTGAGGACAAGTCGGTTGTAGTGCGGTCCAGGGAGGGTAATATTATCAGCGGCTGGACCTTCCCCGGCACCGAGCATAATGTCTACCATAAAATACAGCATTTCAGGACCGGAGGCAGGGATTATATTGTGTTCGCGGACAGGCACAGGGTGTATATACTCGATAGGAGGGGCAATACAAGAACCAGGCCGGACAGGGTGTTTCCCGTTTCAACCCGCAACAATATAGTATATGAAGGAAGGACGCCTGCAACAGATCGCCGGCTCGTGATCACCGACACCCTTGGCAGCGTCTGGCATATCTATCTTAACGGTAATACCGAATTGAGGAAGCTGGGTGATTATTCGGCAAATCATTATTTTGATTTTCAGGATGTAAATGCGGACGGTTACAGGGATTATATTTTTGTGGACAGTAACCGTCTGGAAGTGTACGGCAGGGACGGAACCCCGATGTTCAGCCGTGAATTTACTGCCCCTGTAGATCATGCCCCGGCATATTATCATTTCTCCAGGCAGGACAGGAAAATAGGCGTGGTCTCACAGGGTGCAGGACAGATATTCCTGGTTAATTCCGGCGGAGAAATATACCAGGGTTTCCCACTTCATGGCAGGTCATACTTTACAATTGGGTTTCTGTATTCGGGCCGTGGAAATTTTCAATTAATTGTTGGCTCTGACGACAACTTTTTATACAATTATGTTGTTTATTAACCATGAAAAAAATCCATCTTATTTACATATTGATGATGCTGGTGGCGGCAGGATCATGTGTCAGGGACAATTTTGATTTTGACCGGTTCTCGGACAGGATCAGTTACCGGCCCTCCGTCGTAATTCCCCTTGCGCACGGCAGCCTGACCCTGGGTAACCTTCTTGAGTCTTATGATACGGTTTTTGTTTTTGATCCCGACAATTCAATACGATTAGTTATCAGGGAGGATACACTTCTTTCATTTACACATGAAGATATTCTCAAATTTGCCGTTCCCGAACCTGTATCAGGACAATTCCCTTTAGGTCCGCTGGCCCTGGCCCCGATCATTTCATCTTCTGCTATAAGCCTTGGGGAACTGGTGGGGCCGGGGCGGATGGACGATCCCGAAGCTTCGCTGATTAGTGGTTCAGCCGGGAGCATGAGTTTATTTCCTCCGGTCAGCAGCCAGGAGATGGGAAGCTTTCATGCAGGTCAGGTCGCAGATTTTGAATTTGCCCGGTTCACCGCTGGAGATATGATAATGTCCGTTACAAATAACCTGCCAGTCGGCGTGAGCATGGATATACAACTTGTCAACAATGATCCTGACAGATCGCAGGTGGGGGTTTTCAGTTTCGGGAATATCGGACCGGGACAGACTGTTTCGCGCCCGGCCCCGCTTTCCGGAATCATGGTGCATAAGGACATGAGCTTTGAGGTCTCTGCATTCAGCTCGCCGGGAAGCGGGACTCAGCAGGTCCTCATAGACCTTGATGATGACCTGGTGATAGAGATCACTTCAGAAAACCTGCTGGCTGATACGGGAAAAGCCAGGGTGCCTCCCTCTGTTATCGGTACGGGCAGGGATTTCATTAACATGAACTTTGCAGATGATCACAGGATAGATGAACTTAACCTTGAAAGCGGAACGGTCCGCTACATGGTTGACAACAGCAGTGGCGGAATAATGCTCAGCGTTGAGATGGTTAATGTAACCACTTCAGATGCCCCCTTTGGGTTTACCGTGGTTACCAATGGTGCCGGGGGAATGGCTGAAGGGGAAGAACACTTTTCCGATGCCGCTGTTGACCTGTCTGTTTCTGAAAACGGGCTGATGATAAACTACACCCTGATGGCCGGATCGGATTCCGGCATGACAGATTTTGATGTTACCCCGGGAGTGATTGGCTTCAGTATGGATCTAAGCAGTTTTACCATCGGTTATGCAAGTGGTTTTTTTGGGATAAGGGAGGTGATTACCCGGAAGCAGTTTAATATTGACTACGATATTTTTGACAGGCTGACCGGTGATTTCAGGTTTACCAGCCCTTCAATCCGCTTCCTTTATGAGAACAGCCTTGGCATTCCTTTTTACCTTGATTTTGACCTTGAGGGCAGGTCGTCAGATGGCACGGAGCAGGTTATGCTGCCGGGAGAGGGTTACCCCGGGTTTGATATCGGGCCCGCTGAAGTGCCATTCAGCAGTACTTCCGGTGAAATCCTGTTAGGCAGGGATGCCAGGGGGGTGATTGAATTTGTCTCGCTTCCCCCGTCAGGTGTTACATTTGAATCTTTTACCGTCAGGAACCCGCAGGGAGATACCGGTACCCCCAATTTCATAACTTCAGGGAGCCTTCTGAAGATGGACATGGAAATCGATGTTCCGCTTGAAATGGAATTGACCGACCTGCTGCTTGCTGATACGATCGG
>SLOS01000433.1 GCA_007132365.1 Bacteroidales bacterium
CCGTTTTCAGGATAGTTATCAAGCAGGTATTCAATAAGCCTCAGCATTAAAACATAGCCCACCGTCTCATCACCATGCATGGTTGATGAGTACATAAAGGCAGGTTTTGGTTCATCGGTGGATTTGTTCCCTGTAATTTTCATAAAAAGAATTCGCCGTCCCTCCACGGTGGCACCAGCATCAATATATTCGCAAATATCAGGATAATCATCGGCCCAGGACTGCATCATATCAATATATTCGGAATAGGAGGGGTAGTAATCCCACAGCCCCTTAACCGTCTTTTCCTCCCGGTACCACTCCCCGGGGGGACTGTAAACAGTGAATTCAAGGGACTCCCGGATAAACAGCTCAAATTCTTCCAGATTGGCATTCGCAAATGCCCTGCCATCTGAATAACTATCTACAGAAACTATATTGCTGAGACGCCGGAGTTCCAAAGGCGGGGCGTGAAAACTGAAATATACCTCCCCCCTCTCCCGGAGATATTTCCGGGCCATGGCAGTATCATTCTCAAAACGTTCCTGGGAAATTGAGAAAACTCCTGGAAAAAGAAACAGGAAAAGAGACAGAATCATTCTTATACCGGGAAGCTTAAACATTGAACCTGATATTTAAAAGATCCCCGTCCTGTACAATGTAATTCCTGCCCTCAACTGAAATTTTCCCTTTTTCCCGGCATGCAGCTTCTGAACCAAGAGTGATAAAGTCGTCGTATTTAATAACCTCCGCCCTTATAAATCCCCTTTCCATGTCACTGTGTATCACCCCTGCAGCACCGGGAGCATTCACTTCACCGGAAATGGTCCATGCCCTTATCTCCCTGGGACCAATAGTAAAAAAGGTCTTTAACTGCAGTAATCTGTAAGCCGCCCGTATTAGCTTATTGACTCCGGGTTCATTCAAACCAGCTTCATTGAGGAAATCAAGTCTGTCTTCCTCATTTTCAAGCTCTGCAATTTCCGCTTCCACTTCAGCAGCAATAATTAACACTTCAGAATCCTGTCCTTCGAGTGCTTTTTTAACCTGATCCGAATAATTGTTTCCTGTCACGGCAGAAGCTTCGTCAACATTACAAATATATATTACAGGTTTTGCAGAAAGCAGAAAGAGGTCTGCAACAATCTGTCTGTCCCTTTCATCAATTTCAATCGTACGGGCAGGTTGGAAGGACTCAAGATGCTCACTGTACAACTGCAGAACCTCCATCGTTTTTCCGGCTGATTTATCCCCGATTTTTAGCAGTTTTTCTGTTTTTGCCATCTTTCTTTCAACCGATTCCAGATCCTTTGCCTGCAATTCGAGATCGACAGTCTCCATATCCCTTACAGGATTTACCGAACCGTCGATATGAGGAAGGGAGTCATTATCAAAGCATCGCAGCACATGTATCAATGCATCGGTATTCCTTATGTCGGCAAGGAACTTATTGCCGACGCCCGCACCCGCACCGGCTCCTCTTGCAAGTCCGGGAATATCAACAAACTCAATCGTTGTGTGCACTATCCTTTGAGAGGGCTGAATCCTGGCCAGTTCATACAAACGGTTATCGGGAACGCGGACCATCCCCACATTGGATTTTGAAGCACTGAAGGCAGCAGCGGATGATTGCGCCCTTGTATTTGACATGCAATTGAAAATGGTTGTTTTTCCTGAGTTTGGAAGTCCCACTATTCCGCACTGTAAAGCCATCTGGTTTACCGGTTTTTATTTTTTGATCTGCAAAATTACCTTTTTATGCTGGAATAATGGCTTAAAAAGTTATTTTTACAAACTTATAAATTAACCTGCAAAATCTGTAATCTCATGAACAAAGAACTTACTGACAAGGCATCCGACAATATCCGGATTCTCTCAGCAGCAATGGTTGAAAAGGCAAAATCAGGGCATCCGGGGGGAGCCATGGGTGGAGCTGATTTTATAAATATTCTCTATTCCGAATTTCTGAATTTTGACCCCGGTGATATGGGATGGTTCCTGCGTGACAGGTTCTTTCTGGATCCCGGGCACATGTCGCCTATGCTCTATTCCATACTTTGTCTTACCGGTCATTACAGTATGGACGATCTGAAAAATTTCCGCCAGTGGGGCAGTCCCACTCCCGGACACCCTGAAAAGGACCTCTCGAGGGGTATAGAGAATACTTCCGGGCCGCTGGGTCAGGGGCATGCTATGGCTGTAGGAGCGGCAATAGCTGAACGCTTTCTTGCTGCCCGTTTTGGCGAATGGATCTCTCATAAGACATATACCTTTATCTCAGACGGAGGGGTGCAGGAAGAGATATCCCAGGGGGCAGGGCGGATAGCAGGATTTCTCGGACTCAGCAACCTGATAATGTTCTATGATGCAAATGAAATTCAGCTCTCGACCACAACCCATGAAGTTACAAAGGAGGATACTGCAAAGAAATATGAAGCATGGGGCTGGAGGGTCATTGAAATAGCCGGAAACAATCAGGATGAAATAAGAGCAGCCCTTAAGAAAGCCAATGATGAGAAAGAAAAACCGGTACTCATTATTGGCAGGACCATAATGGGCAAAGGATCTTTAACAGAACATGGAGAGTCGTTTGAGGGTCAGCCGTCCACCCATGGAATGCCCCTGTCGGCTGCCGGGGCGGACTTTGAGAAAACCATTGTAAACCTTGGTGGAGATCCTGCCGATCCGTTTAAAATTTCTGAAGATGTCAGGATGTACTTCAGCAAACTGATGGAGCAAAAGAAAACCCTGGCTGAAGCCAGAAAAAGCGAGCAGAAGAGATGGGAAAAAGAGAATCCGGAACTGGCAGAAAAGCTTGGCCGGTTTCTCTCAGGAAATTCACAAATTACAGATTACTCTGCAATCGTTCAGAAATCAGGCATTGCAACCAGGGCAGCCTCGGGAATTGTACTTGGTCATTTCGCGCGGACCATTGAAAATATGATTGTTGCATCGGCCGATCTCGCCAACAGCGATAAGACAGATGGATTTCTTAAAGAATCAAAAGCCTTCATAAAAGGCGATTTTACAGGTGCATTCCTCCATGCAGGGGTATCTGAGCTTACCATGGCAGCTGTCGCAAACGGGATGGCACTGCATGGTGGAGTGATCCCGGCAGTAGGTACCTTTTTCGTCTTTTCTGACTATATGAAACCTGCAGTGCGACTGGCTGCAATTATGGAACTTCCGGTTAAATATATATGGACCCATGATGCTTTCAGGGTTGGTGAAGACGGGCCAACACATCAGCCGGTTGAGCATGAAGCCCAGATCCGGCTTATGGAGGAGCTTAAAAATCACTCCGGCCGTCCCTCGATGCTGGTGTTAAGGCCTGCCGACGCAGCTGAAACAACAGTTGCCTGGAAAATGGCAATGGAAAATACAAAAACACCCACTGCCCTTATCCTTTCAAGACAAAACATCAGGGATATTCCCGCACCGGAAGGTAAGGACCGTTTTACTGCCGCACTTGATTCCGGCAAAGGGGCCTATATTGTGCAGGATGACAGCCCAAACAATGATGTGATCCTGGTTGGAAGCGGTTCTGAAGTATCAACCCTGGTTGAAGGCGCTGCGTTGCTCAGGGCGGAAAAAACCCTGAAGATAAGGGTTATTTCACTCCTTTCGGAAGGGCTGTTCCGTCAGCAACCCCCCACGTACCGGTCCGCTCTGATACCAGAAAACACTCCTGTTTTCGGACTAACTGCGGGATTACCATCAGGATTGCAGCAGGTGGTTGGCCACAAAGGGAGGGTATTTGGTCTGGATCATTTCGGTTATTCAGCTCCGGCAGGGGTTCTCGATGAAAAATTTGGATTCACACCGGAAAATGTGTTCAGGCAGGTGAATGCCTATCTTTCTGAGTATAATCAATAGCATAGTTCAGAATATCTGATGTTTATGGCATTTATCCTTATGTTGGGTTTTTAAACCTTTTTATGCTTCACAGGTCAAAGGATATACATGTAAGTTTTCCCAATTAAGAATCAATGCAGAATTACAGCGACAAGGAGTTGCTATCACTGTTTCGTAACCCGGATCAGAGAAATTATGCATTTAATCTTATAGTCAGAAAATACCAGGAAAGGCTGTACTGGCACTTGAGAAAAATAGTTATAGTACACGATGACACAGATGACCTGCTGCAGGATACCTTCATGAAAGCCTGGAAGGGACTGGCAGACTTCAGGGAGGAGTCGCAGCTTTACACATGGCTCTACCGGATCGCCACCAATGAAGCGTTGTCTTTCCTTAAAAACAAAAGGAAAAAATATCTCCTGCCGATTGTGGATGTTGAAAAAGAACTCAGTTCAGATATTGAAGGTGACAGCTGGTTCGATGGAGATGAGCTGCAGAAAAGACTGCAAAAAGCTATCCTGAAGCTTCCTGAGAAGCAACGTCTGGTATTCAATATGCGATACTTTGATGAGATGAAATATGAAGATATGTCAAAGATACTGAACACTTCAGTCGGTGCGCTTAAGGCCTCATATCATCATGCAGCAAAAAAAATAGAAACTTTGCTTAAAACCAATTAAACCAACAGCTTTGTTTTAAGTCAAAATGTTAACATCATGGAAGAAAAAGATAATACAGGAAAAATACCAGGAGGTGCAGATAAAAGGAACCCTTTTTCGGTGCCTGATGGTTACTTTGACAGCTTCCCGGTAAAACTTGCCGGAAAGCTTCAAAGTGAGGTGCCTGCAAATGTTTCAATGGCAAAGCGGGTATGGGAAATCATACGCCCACAGCTTGCACTTGCAGCGGTTATAACAGCTTTTGCCGTGACAGGATACTTTGGCTTCAGGAGTTTTATTGAAACAAACAATGAATGGCTCAGCAATGAAGCTGTTGCTGAATATATAGATTATTACCAGTATGATTTCATTGAACCTTACTTCCTGAGCCTGCTTGAAGTGGAAGATTTCTATTTTGAATATGAAACGTATCCTGATTCATATACCTGGTCTGAAGATACCGATATTTATATAGACTATCTTTACAATGAAGATATTGATCTCGACCTCATTTTAACTGAATTTTAAATTTAAGCTGACAATTATGTCAAAATATATATTTATAGTATCAACACTTCTGTTCATCACCGTTAGTATTGCAGCACAACCTCAGCACCAGAGAGGGCGTGGTGGTTTTGAACAGGTTGAAGCAGAAAGGATAGCATTTATTACCCGTTACCTTGAGCTTACCAGTGATGAAGCAAAAAAGTTCTGGCCGGTATATGATGATTTCCGGAACCGCAG
>SLOS01000318.1 GCA_007132365.1 Bacteroidales bacterium
AAGATGTTTTAAAAGGAGCGGTATGGAATAGCAAAAAGCAATTAGTCAAACAAATAATCCAGTATATTGAAACGTATAACAAGGAGCGAGCTAAACCTTTTGAGTGGACCTATGACGGAAAAAAGAAGAATAGTTCGACTAATATTAAATCGTTACACTAGCTAATTATTTTGTAGCTAACTAACATGTTAGTTACAAAATTGTTAGGGTAAAATATTAATTTTGGATCCCCTTTTCTCTTCCTGGCTGAAGAATATTTATTTCACTGTTTGAAATACTATTCCCTGACCTTATTATGAAGTGTAATGGCATCGGCTCAGAGCAATACGGGGCACGGCCGGGGTTGGTTGTTTTAAGGACAGGAAATATCTGCTCCTGCTTCATTCCAGCAATAGAAATTATCATCACCAAAAAAGATGGGATTGCTGATCTGTCCGGCCCCGGTCATCCGGTTCCAGTTAATCTGCACAAGGTTATTCCTGCCTTTATCGTAAATCTTGTAAAACGCGTTAAATGGTGTTTCGCCGGTTATTCCATGGGAAATATAACCCCCGTTTTCAGGGCCATCCGGAACAATGTTCGTGTAAGTGATCCCTGAAGTCCCGTCAACATGGTTGAACCAGTCGATTCCAATATAGGGAATATTTTCAGCGGGGGACTTGTACAGTGTCCAGGTACCTTCAATCCCGGCAATATGTGAATTTCCGCTGAACCACAGAAAATCACTATAAGCTCCTGCCCCTGTTTTACTTATATACATTCTCCATTCCACCTCCATACCTTTTCCCTGACCAAAAAGATTGGCAGTGTAGGTGTTCATACCTACCGTAACTTCATATGACCACTTCCAGGAACCATCAGACTGAGGTACAGGCTCGTGATTAAATGCCCCAATGAAGGCTGCCACAGGCACAGCTGCATGCAGGAAAATAACAGTATTCCAAATAGCTACATGTGCGACCGCCTGATTACGGTTTTTATATGTTTCATTAAGAACATAACTTTTTGTAGTCCCCCCGATAAAATCGGAAAAATCCATTATGAATGATGACATAGGGGGAAGTTCAGGAGCTTTATCCGTCTCATCCTTCTCACAACCTGCCATTGGTACAAGAAGAAGTGAAGAGATCATTGCCAGTACCAGTTTTTTTTTAATCTGCTTTTTCATGACTGTAAGTTTTTATGGTTCATAGTTTAATTATTTCTTCATCGACAACTTCCATGGGAACATGATAATACAGTATTTTATTTTAAAGTGATATAAATTGTTTCAGATCTTTCTATTGGTCAAAGCCAACTATTTAATAAAGTTATTTACTTAGCAGCTGCCAGAAATGGTTTAAGATCTTTCTATTCGTCAAAACCAACAGTAAGGGCCTTTATTTTTGCCGGGTTGTAGGGTGTCAGTGTCCGGATATACTCTCTCAGAGGCAGCCAGGCTTGTGAAGGAGCGGTACCTGCCTGAACGAACCCTTGACGGTCAAAATACCCTGGAGCCTCTGTATTTAACAGATAGGTGTCCAGTAAATTTTGGCTGATATTTGGCCATACGGAAAGTATCTGGTTTCTGAGCACAGTATTTACTGAATATGTTTCCAGGATTGTTTCCCGGTCAGATGCATCCAGATCCATCGGAGGAAGTCCCAGTTCAGCCACTGCCATGTCCTGAGATTCATATCCGGCCGCCACAAAAGCCCAGTTGAAGCCTGTTGTGCCTGAGAAGAAATTTGCGTTTGGATGCTTTGAATTACCATATAATGTAACCAGATCTGCGTTTTTGCCTGCAAACATTTTTAATTTGCTCAGGCCATAAGGATTTTCCAATGGATCCGGAATCGGAAACCCTGTTATGCTTACAACCATATGCGCCTCATAACCCAATTCTCCTGCTTCGCTGTAGTCAACTCTGATATGTGTATTCAGGAAATCTTTTTCTGTTTTACGGGAAATATTGTAAGGGTTCAGGATTGCTATTCCCTCAAGGGGATGAAGGCTCCAGAATACCTGTAAACCAATATTTCCGTCGCTGCCTTCATAGGGACCCTGCATATCCGCCAGTGTCAGGCGATATTGCCACTGTGTCCCCTCGTAGTATGCATTTTCAATGATCTTCAGGTGTTTGGGACGACTGTCCTCTTCGCTGATAAAGGTAAGATCCATTGGCCTGTTAAGATTATGCACGGCAATTGAGAGCATAATACTTTGTACAAGTTCGGCTCCATATTCTCCTACCGATATAAATGTGCAAAGGTTCTGATAGATATGATTGCCATTCAGTGCTTCTACCTTTGCACTTTTCAGATTATCGGATGAGCTTAAGGAATTTGGTATTTCCACCATGAATCGTTCAGGAATAATACTTTCAGGGTTCCGGATCTGATCAGGATCATCCTTTTCGCATGATGACAATATGAATAATGCCATTAGGAGTATGATGCCGGCAAAGGATTTGAGAAAGCCTTTGGCAGAGCGATTATGATTCTCAAATTTACCTGACATTAAGGTGCTGGTTTTCATTGTTATATTTTCCATTTTCGTTGATTTTGGGTTGTTAAAACAATAGCTTCTGCTGATATTACACATGAGATGCTTTTTACCCTTACGGGGAGAGAAATAAAACAAAAAAAACTCTGGTTGGGGATTAATTAACTACAAGGGTGTCTCTTAACACGGCACAGGCACTGAAGTATCCCAGTCCGCCATTGGAAATATTCCCGGGCAGATTTCCCCGTGCTGATTCGAAAAGGCTTCCCTGCCACTGAGATTCAGAGAGCAGGGCGCGTATGTAGGATCCATATTCCTTATTGAGAGAGTACTTGGAAAAATAAACGATACTGCCGGAAGGGAAGAAAACCTCCTCCCTGTCCTGGGGGAAAATGATATGGCTTACATCGATTGTGTTGAGTGTGTAAAATTTGAGCAGCACCCTGGAAAGTGAATCCGGATGGTCATGAGAGATGAGATGCGACCAGCTGATTTCAGCTAAATAGATTGCCTGTTCAAATGGGTTGTATTGCGTGTTGTTCCAGTTAATACTGAATAATCCGTTATCCTGGGCGGGACTGAAAACCGGCAGGTTGAAAGGAAGGACCGGTACCATATAAGTTTTTGCCTGAAAGCTGAGGTTTCCCTTTTCTATAGTCAGAAGATACTCTCTGTCAACTGCGGCAGCAAATGGAAAATCACTGTAGTATGTCCCTGGTACCGTATCTGATTCTTGAAAACCGACAGTGAGCTGACCCCATGATATGTTTACATGAGCTCCGGAAAAGGAGGCAGGTAAATCATTCATTTTCTTGACAGGATGACTCAGTTGGATCTTCTGTATTTTAAATTCATTGGTAATCCTCGCATTGACAACAACAGGATTCTCCTGCTTATCCCGCAGATCCCAGTCAATCTCCTTTTCACAGGCCACAGGAAACACAATGATCAGGAGAAACAAAAGAAACACATGCAGACTTCTTAACAGTGCATCGCTATTCTTATAAATCCATATTTTCCGGCGGAGATTATCCATTTTACTCAAATCTGAATTTATAGCTAATGGAGGGCATAATCCCTCCAAGGTGTCTTTTGGTGGATATTATCTCGTTTGTTCCGTAATAATTTGCGGGCACCACGTAATTACCGTTGAGGGTCTCAACCTTGTTGAAATTTATGGAAATTGGATTCAGGCGGTTGTAGAGGTTATATAATCCAAAATTCAGACTGTGCCGGTACCTTTGTGATGGGTTGCCTAAATTCCAGATCAGTGCAAAATCGAGACGGTGATAATCCGGCATACGGTCATTGTTTTTTTCGGTATATATGGGTACGATGCTTCCATCATAGTGGTAAAATCCAGTCGGTGTGGTTATTGCAGACCCTGTGTGGTACTGCCAGTTAAACGAGAGAATCAATTTCCGGCTCAGCTGGTAGGTCAGAAAAAATGAGATGTCGTGAGGCCGGTCATAAAATGCAGGGTATTCCCGGTTGTCATTTATACCATCGAACCTGTTAAATACCCTGGACAGGGTATAACCTGCCCAACCCGTCAACCTTCCTTTTGTGCGACGTACAGAAAGTTCCAGTCCCCATGCATGACTCCGGCCAAAATACAATTCTCCTTCAAGCAATGGATTTAACAAAAGCTTTGCATGATTGGCATATTCAATCTGGTTGTACATTCGCTTGCTGTATAATTCTGCACTCATCTCAAGTCCTGCTGCCGGGAGCCAGGCTGTAATACCCGATGTGAATTGCCGTGCTCTCTGGGGCTTGATGTTCTTCCCGCTTGGCATCCAGATCTCAAATGATGAAAAGGGACTGATGGAATTGGAGAGGAGATGAAGGTTTTGACTGTATGTTCCCCAGCTGAACCGCAGAGAGGAATAATCGCTTAAACGGTATCTGGCACTGAGGCGCAGGTCCGGATTAAAGTAACTCTTTATGTTTTCGCCGGACCGGTAGGTAAGGGTATCAGTTACGTTACGGTTTTCGTCAAATCCAAATACATGGGCAGGACCCTGGTTTTCAAAAACAGGAATGCGTAAACCTGCCCTCCATGCCCAGCGTTCGTTTATCCGCTTTTCACGGTTCATGTAAATGGCTGTTTCATATGCATTGCCTGCATAAACTTTTGGTATGAATGGCCTGATCTCTTCATCAACATCAGAAAAATTTCCGGGATTTATTTCATGGTTGGTTTGCGCAAAGCCGAATCTCCATGTCAGATCCGGATTGGGAAACCATGAGAAGTCCAGTTTCAGTCCGACATCCCTGATTTCTGACTCCCATGGAAAGGTTCCGGTAAAAAGAGTGTAATTATATTCGCTGGCGTAAAGGGTTGCATTGGAAAACAACCGTTCGTTGAAAATATGGTTCCATCTTACTGTTGATGTGAAATTGTGCCATGCTACACCTACCTTTTCCTGTTCCTGAATGTTGGTATAGTTATCGTTCCCCCGGAAAAGGGATAAATATACCCTGTTCTTCTCATTGATCTTCCAGTTGAGTTTGGCATTTAAATCCTGTATATGCAAATCACTGTCGGGGACTTCCTGCCGGAACAGCCAGTTGAAGTTGGAGCGTCTTAGGGAGGTGAAAAAAGATGCTCTTTCACTGAAGAGGGGACTTTCAACGGAAAACCGGTACATGAGGGGATTCAGAACACCTTCGAGGTTAAATCTTTTCATATTGCCATCCCTGGTCTGCACATCAATAACACTTGAGAGTCT
>SLOS01000139.1 GCA_007132365.1 Bacteroidales bacterium
AATTCCACATCCTCTTCACTGAAATCGAGTTCCAGTTCAACAAGGGAAATAAAATCGAGCAATCTGCCGCGAAGAGACTTTATTTCTGATGAAAAGCCACCTCTCATCTGCTGCATGGCTATCTTATGAAATGCGGCCGACTCTGATGCTATCAGGTCAGCAACTGCCTCTGCCTGTGAAAGATCCATTTTGCCATTGAGAAATGCCCTCTGTGTAAACTCTCCCGGTCCGGCAAGGACTGCACCGTGAGACAGCAGAAGCTGCAGAATCTTCTGTTGTATATAAACGGAACCGTGGCAGGATATCTCAATTACGTCATCACCGGTATAGGAGCGTGGAGCTTTGAATATGCAAAGCAGAACCTCGTCAATAATAGTTCCCTCGTACTGAATTATTCCGTAATGGATGGTGTTTCCGGGCTGTTCTGACAGTCTAAGTCCTTTTTCTGACGGGAGGAATATTTTTTCGCAAATTGAAAAGGCATTTTCACCGCTTACCCTGATAACGGCAATTGCCCCCTGTCCGGGAGGTGAGGCTATGGCGGCAATTGTTGATCTTTGGTCCATTTTATCTGTTATTCCTGCAAATTTAAGTATATTAATTATCCTGTCAAAAAGGCTTGCTGGTATTGCCGGGCAGAGCTGGTGATACCTTGGCAAGTGAATTAAATGATTTATATTTGTGTCGTTTTTACTGTTGTAGTAAGATGCACATATCTGATGGAATAATAGATACTAATATTTGCATTGTTGCAAATGTTGCCTCAGTTGCACTTGTTTATGCAACCGGGAAGAAAACCCCAATCGATGATATTCCAAAAATGGGAATGATGGGGGCAGCCCTTTTCGTGGCATCACTGATTCATTTTCCACTGGCGGGGACTTCCATACATTTGGGCTTGTTTGGTGTTGCCGGCATTATCCTTGGTAAGCGGGCATTTCCGGCAATTTTTGCAGCACTCCTGTTCCAGTCCCTTATATTTCAACATGGCGGACTGGTTACTCTGGGGGTCAATGCATTGAATATGGGAGCCGGTGCCTTTGCTGCATGGCTGATATGGAGAATTAAGGTTTTACCGGAAAGTCTGAGGGCTGTTCTGGCCGGTTTTTTTGGTATTATTGTACCTGTTTTGCTTATGTCCGCTGAATTTCATTTTTCCGGATATGGAAGGGGGATCTTTTTCCTGTTTTCAGTTTACCTGGTGGCAGCAGTTATTGAAAGCATTATCTCATTTTCAGTGGTCAGGTTTTTCAGGAATATTAAGCCGGAGTTACTGGATTAACAGTGGTTTTATAAATAAATTAGTTCCAAATTAAAATAAATTAGTTCCAAATTAAAATAAATTAGTTCCAATTTACAATAAATCCCATGAATAGATCAATTCTGTTATGCCTGATTGCTTATTTTGGAATGAGTGCTGTAACCATGGCACATTCGATTAATTTTGAGACTGAAAAACATGCACCTTTGGTGACTGTAAAGGCGTTTTTCTCGCGGACATCCCCAATGGTAAATGCCAGTGTGATGATTTATGCCCCGGATGAAACCCAGCCTTATCAGACAGGGCGTACAGACAGGGCCGGATATTTTGCTTTTATGCCCGATGCTGTTGGAAACTGGACATTCACAATAGATGATGAAAGGGGGCATAAAGACAGACTGGTGATAAGTATTGATCAGGTTTTTTTCTACGGAAATGATGAAATTGAAGGTGAAACCGGTGCTTACCCCGGAGCCGGGGAGTCAGAAAAGCAGGTAACCGGGGTTGTAGTGGAAAAAAATATTCCCTACGTATACAGGGTAATTTTCGGTCTGGCCGTAATCTTTGGTATTACCGGGATATTTTATGGTATTAAAGCCAGGCAGGCTTTACAAAAAAACAACGGATAAAGTTGAAGCACTCATTTATTGATAAATACAGCAATCTTGATTCACCTGTTCACAGGATTGACCCGCGCGTAAAATTGGTAGCGGTGTTCTCCGTCATTGTAATAATTGTTTCAGAGGCACCCGGGGCGGTTTTCCCCTTTATATTTTATGGTGCGATAATTGCTTTGCTGATTTTTATTAGCAGGATTCCCCTTTCCTACATTATGAAGCGGTGTCTGATAGCTGCGCCGTTTATTCTTTTAGCGGCTCTTTTGTATCCTGTCTCTTCGATTATTAGCCAGGGATACCAGTCTTTTGGTTTAAGCAATCCGGAAGTTAAAGCAGGACTGACAATTCTTCTGAAAGGATTTATGGCTCTGATCCTTCTGATTCTGCTGACTTCCACTGAAAAATTTCATAATCTTCTGCTTGGGCTGCGGAAGCTGAAAATGCCAAAGTTACTGGGTGTAATTTCAGCTCTTATGTACAGATATGTTTTTATCATTCACGATGAAATGCTGAGGACCACAAGGGCGAGGGATAGCAGAACTCCCGGGAGACTTACTATCAGCAGATTAAAGGTATATGGCAATCAATCGGCAATGATTTTCCTGAGGAGCCTTGAGCGATCGCAGATAATTTATAACTCAATGTTATCCAGAGGATTTGATGGAAATTTCCCCGGCATGCAGAGCCTGGCACTAAGGGGTAAGGATGTTATTGCCGCTACTGTCTTTGTTTTGCTTGTGCTGACTGTACGTCTAACAAACAGCAACATTAATTGTTATTCGTTTAATTGAAATTGATTATGCCTTCCGGAATTCAAATACGGAACCTTTGCTTTTCATATACACCGGATGTACCGGTTCTTAAAAATGTTACCCTGGATATCAATCCGGGAGAAAGGTTTGGCCTGATCGGGCCTTCAGGTGCAGGAAAATCCACTTTGCTTTTACATCTTAACGGGATATTGACAGGCTCCGGAGAGGTTAAAATAGGTGATACCCCGGTTGATAAGAAATCACTTGCTGAGATCAGGAAGAAGGTGGGTATGGTCTTTCAAAATCCGGATGATCAGCTTTTTAATCCAACAGTTGAAGAAGATATAGCTTTTGGCCCTCTTAATTTCGGGTTCAGCAGGGAATTGGTTGCCAGCAGGGTTAAGGATGCCCTGGCTGCAATGAATCTCGCCGGTTTTGAAAAATCTGTTTCACATCATTTATCACTCGGTGAAAGAAAACGGGTCGCACTTGCAACGGTACTTGCAATAAGTCCGGAGGTAATTGCTTTCGATGAGCCGTTTTCAAGCCTTGATCCGTCAATGGTTTTGCAGCTTATCAGCCTGATCGGTGGACTCGATGCAACTATTGTCATCGTCTCCCAGTCTTTTTTGCCACTGATATCATGCTGTGACCGGCTGGCTGTCCTTAAAGAGGGGAAAATAATTGCTGTAGGGCCAAAGGATGAGATTGTAAGAGATGAAGAGATGATGAAAGCCAGCGGTATGGATTTAAGTTTGTACCGGAATATATGCCGGGAATATTTCTCAAAATGAATTTTTATTTAAGCGTTTATATAATTCATATATAGTATAATTATAATATAAAAACTAAAGTGTTTATTTATCATGAACAATAAGGCCGGGCAAAAACTCAAGTCACTTGAAAGGGAGCTTTCTAAATATGACAGACTTATTATCGCGTATTCCGGCGGACTGGACAGTGCATTGCTGCTGAAGGTTGCACACAGGGTTCTGGGGGACAGGGTACTGGCTGTTATTTCAGATTCTCCTTCAATACCCCGCAGTGAGCTAAATGCAGCAATTGAATTTGCCAGGGGGGCAGGGGCAAGACTGAAGATTATCAAAACCGGAGAACTGGATAATGAAAATTATGCCATGAATCCCGATAACCGTTGCTACTTTTGTAAAACTGAACTTTACAGCTATGTTGAAGAGGTTGCCGGAGAGGAGGGTGTGAAGTATATTGCCAATGGAACCAATGTTGATGATCTCGGGGATTATCGTCCCGGACTGAAGGCGGCTGATGAGCATAAGGTTGTCAGTCCACTGAAAGATGCAAAACTAACCAAGGACGATATCCGGATTGTTGCCCGGCATCTTGGCCTTGATATCTGGGATAAGCCCGCCAGTCCCTGCCTTGCCTCACGTATTCCCTACGGTAACTTTGTTACACGGGAAAAACTTGCCCAGGTAGAGAAGGCTGAAGAATATGTAAAGGCATTTGGTGTAAGGGAGCTCAGGGTCCGCCATTTTGGTGATAAGGCTGTCCTTGAAGTGAATCCCCTTTACAGGGAAATTGCAGAATCAAATATGCCTTCTATAAAAGCGGAATTTGTAAAGCTGGGATTTTCCGATGTTGAAATAAAAAATTTCCAAAGTGGATCGTTAAATAAATTAATCAATATAAATGCAAAAAGATAAATTAATAGCGCTGTTGAACAGTGTTAAAAACAAGGAAGTAAGTATAGATGATGCTGTGGGCAGGCTGGAGAATCTTCCTTTCGAAGATCTGGGGTATGCCAAGCTTGACCACCACAGGACAATCAGGAGGGGATACCCGGAGGTTGTATTCTGCCAGAATAAGACCGTAGAGCAGGTGAAAAACATTATCGAACATCTTGCCCGGCAGAATATGGTACTTGCCACAAGAGCAACAGCCGCTATGTTTGAGGCGGTAAAAGCCAGTATTCCGGAGGCCCGCTTCAATGAGACTGCACGTACAATAACAGTCAGGAAAGAGGAAGCTGGAAAACCTGCTGATAATGGCAATTATATACTAGTAATGAGTGCAGGGACATCGGATATGCCTGTTGCTGAAGAGGCTGTCGAAACCGCCACTTTTATGGGCAACCGTGTGGAAACTCTTTATGATGTAGGTGTTGCCGGACTTCACAGGCTTCTGGGCAATAAGAAGAAAATTGACGATGCAAATGTTCTGATCGTCGTGGCAGGAATGGATGGTGCCCTCCCTTCGGTCGTCGGGGGACTGGTGGACAAGCCGGTTATTGCGGTGCCTACATCTGTGGGTTACGGTGCCAGCTTCCAGGGGGTTGGGCCTTTGCTGACCATGCTGAGCTCGTGCGCACCCGGAGTAACAGTGGTCAATATTGATAACGGCTTCGGCGCAGGGTATTTCGCCTCGCTCATTAACAAATAGGATTTTTTGTGATCACGGTCCTGCCTGAATGCGCAACCATGGTAATTACCCTGCTGCCATAATACTAATATTAATTTGCCAACTATAATCTGAACGAATGAGGATTGCTTATTTTGACTGTTTCTCCGGTATCAGCGGAGATATGCTGGTAGGATCACTTATTGATGCAGG
>SLOS01000105.1 GCA_007132365.1 Bacteroidales bacterium
AACCCGGCTTTGAAGACTCCCTGGTTACAGGAAGCCTTTACGGATATGAAGACGGCAGGAGGGTTTTTATTGAAAGCATGGTGCACCAGGTAAGCGAAGGACAACAGGTTATAATGGAAGCTATGTTCTTTAATTCAAGCGGGAATTTTGAAGTTGAGTTTACCGACAGCAAAGGGAACCTGCTGGATAAAAAAGGTTTTGAGGTCTGGTAGGATAAGCTGATAGCTTGCCCTATCTGAAAACAATCCGGCCACAAAGCTGAGTCTACTAACTACCAACCACTTACCATGCACGGCACACCCCTAAAAAAAAAGCACCCTCCGGGGTGCTTTTTTTTATTCCAATACCAACTATACTAATAACCAGGGTTCTGTATCAGAACATCTGGTTGCAGGTTAAGCTGATTCTGAGGTATAGGTTGATATTTATCCCTTTCAGTGAAAACAGCCCCGCTCATAAAATTACGTGTTCTCAGGTCACCGGCCGCAAAATTATTTAAGGTTTCAACCATCGGCACAGAATTGAGACTTGCGGGTAGATTATCCCAACGCCTTAGATCGAAGAATCGCATTCCTTCGGTTGCAAATTCAAGTCTCAGCTCCCACTGGACTGCCCTCATAGCTTCAAACTGATCTGAAAAAGCCGGGTATTCACCAATCTTGTAGTTAGCAGCTGGTTGTGTCCAGTCAACATCTCCGCCAGTTAAGTAATCGCTATCATCTGTCCCCTCAAAAGTACCATCTTCATAAATCTCTCCATATCCCCATGGGTAAGCTCCTGTTGATAAAGAATCAATAAGCACCCTGCCCATAACAACTTCGTTACCTGCACGTCTGCGAATATCGTTAACATGCTCCAACGCAGTTGAAAGATCACCTTCAAAGGCAGCCACCTCAGCCCTCCATAGTTTAACATGTGTAAGACGGAGATACCGATAATTATTGGCATTAACTCCTGTCATCCAGCCAGTTGTAGTAGAAAGACTGTAACGCTCACTCTTGTAAAAGAATGGCTTGAGTGCTGGCATATATGGACCCCCATCAGGCTGGTACCTGATCCAGTCACGTCCGCGCATGATACCCCAGTCAAGAAAGGGAATACCTCTGCGGCCGACTGTCCAGTCTAGACGCGGGTCAACCTCATCTTCAAAAGGAGTGAACTCTGCATTAGATGCAATATTCTGATCATTTTTCAAATCAGTGTTGTTAAATGTATCGAACATTGGCAATCCGTCAGCATCCACCCTGAAAGCATTTACAAGATTTTGAGAAGGCTGGTGAAATCCGCAACACATACCAATGTCAGCACCATGAGGCCAGTTAAGTCCTATACCCATCTCAGCATTAAGTGATTCATTGATATCGTTTACATTTGCCTGTATTTCAAAAATGGACTCTTCATTATTATTTGTGCCAATTTTGTAATTATCATGGAAATTTTCAGTAAGCTCATAACGACCACTATTGATAACATTGTCAAGCAATGGTTTTGCAGATGCATAATCAAGCTCCTGGAGATAAGCCCTGGCAGCCAGGGCCATGGCAGCATACCTTGTAGGACGCCCTACCTGGGATTGAGTCTCAGGCAGGTTCTCCCACGCATACTGAAGGTCATTTATTATATGCTGCAGAACAGCTCCCTGAGGATTGTCATTTGATATTTCTGCCGCGTTCTCTGCTTCTTCGGTAATAATAGGAATCCTGTCTCCAAATACCAGCCAGGCTTCGAAATTAAAGAGTGCCCTTAAAAATCTGGCCTCAGCAATAAAACGTTCTTCAACTGCGGGGTCCAGTTCTGTAAGGGAAATAATATTGAGAACCTCATTAACACGATTAACACCCATACCAAGTGTAAGCATCCATTTATCAGCAGGATAATTATTAGTGGTAGCAACCTCCCATCTCTCAATTTCGTTAACAGGAATCTGGTCTGTGATTTCTGAACCCTTATATGCGTCGTCAGAAGCAGCAGAGCCGTAAGTCCAGTTCTGGATGGATGCACCCCAGCTGACTTGCCATAGTGATGAGCCACCCACAGCACCATAGGCACCAATCAGTAGTGCATTAATGCCTTTTTCATTATAGAAGAAAGTTTCTGATGAAGACCCAAGGGGTTGCTTATCGAGAAAATCTTCTGAACATGAATATGATATGGCCAACAGTAATACTGAGGCCAATATAATTGATAGTTTTTTCATATCGTTGTTATGTTTAATGTTAAAATTCTTAATCATTACAATCCAAGAGTTACACCAAAAACAATCTGGCGCGGTGTCGGCCAGGCTCCCCTGTCAATACCCATTCTTCCCTGATTGGTAATCCCTGACCCTGAGCTCATGTTAAGTTCGGGATCAAGTCCACTATAATTGGTTATAGTAAAGAGGTTTGTAACCTGACCATAAACCCTGACGTTTTGAATCTGCATCCTGTTCAGGACATTCTGCGGAAGTGTGTAACCCAACCTTAAGGTTTTCATTCTAAAGAATGAACCATCTTCAATAAAATGAGTTGAGGGCTGCTGCGAACCACTGGCCTGGTCAGATATCGGAAGGATGGCATCTTCATTGCTGTCAAGATACGGACTGCCCCATGATCTATACAAGGCATCCTTGCTTCTTCCTCCGTTAAACATGCCAAAATCAATCCAGCGATTTACATAGTTGATCATGTCATTACCATAACTCCCATAGAAAAACATATTTAAATCAAAGCCACCATAACCCAAATCAATGTTAAGGCCTCCGGTAAAATCAGGATGTGGATTACCTATGTACTGCATGTCTGCTGGTGTAATTACACCATCTCCATTAGTGTCCTGAAACTTAAACCGGCCAGCTGCATTATAGTCCCCGAATGCAGGGTGTGCCGCGGCTTCAGTATCGGTCTGAAAAATGCCTTCTACTACATAACCATAAAATTCAGGAAAGGAAGTGCCAACTGTTGCCCTGGTATAATTAACCTGTCTCAGGCCGTCAGGAATGATATACTCATTTACACCTTCAGCCAGCTTGGTAATTTCATTAATATAACGGGAAATTGATCCTGTAATTGAATACCTGAATTGACCACCCATTGCGGTGTTATTATAACCAAGTTCAAGATCAAAACCGGTATTTTTCATCTCTCCGATGTTCAAAAAGGGCTGATCAGCCCATCCCATTACCTGGGGAACACTAAGCTGATAGAGCATATCCCTGGTATTCCTTTGCCACACATCAATACCAAAATTTACGGTGCTGGAAAGAACCGTTATATCCAAACCGAGGTTCACTGTCTCTGTTGTTTCCCATGTTACCTCAGGATTGCCATAAGCAGAAGGTCTAAAACCGGGAGTTGCAGTTGTGTTTGAGCCGTCAATGGCATAAGATGCTCTGTAAAGGTCAGCTGCATATAAAGAATACACATTATAGTTTCCTATCCTGTCGTTACCCGATATTCCCCAGCCAACTCGCAGTTTTGCAAAATCAAGCCATCCACGCGTTCCCGCCATAAAGTCTTCCTGTGAAAGAGCCCATGCAAAGGACGCTGCAGGGAATGTACCAAAACGATTTTCTGATGCAAACCTGGAGGACCCATCTCTTCGAACAGTTGCCTCGAAAAGATACCTGCTCATCAGATCATAGTTCACACGACCGAAGACAGAAAACAGCGACCATTGACTTCCCGAACCCGAATTCGTCTGGTTCATCTCACCGGAGGAAAGCTGCATATACCTGGGATCTGTAGAAAAATACTGTCTTCTTCCTGCATTCATCCAGTTATAGTCATTATCGATCGCTTCTGTACCAAGTATAACATTGATCCGGTGGACATCACCTATAGTAGTCTGGTAATTAAGGGTATTCGCCCAATTCCACTGAAATGAATAATTAGTAGACTGATCGACACCATCAATCCTGTTTGGCTCAGAATGTTCGTGATTAGCCAGGATATGATTCTTCCCATTCCACTGCCCATAGTTATACCCCAACAAAGACCGGAACGTCAGCCCTTCAAGCAGAGTCGCCTCTCCAAATACATTACCAAGAATTCGAAAATAGCTTCCTCCATTATCTTTGGCACGTTCAAGCATTGCAACAGGATTGGCAGAGTTTCCCATTCCGGCTGCCCTTGATCCGGCAAAATTATCCCTTATGTCATATACCGGTATTATTGGTTGGGATCTGTAACCCTGTGACATCACAGTGCCTTCATCATTGTCACCAAGGTTTCCTCGCTCCTTAACATATGCAACCTGCAATGACTGACCAGCTTTGAACCAATTTGTAAAATTGGCATCAGCGTTATTCCTGAAAGTAAACCTTTCAAAATTAGTATGATGAAGAAAACCCTCTTCATTCAGGTATGATCCGGAGAATGCATAAGTTACATCCTCTCCTCCTCCAGTAACAGACAGATCATATTCCTGAAGTAATCCATTTCTGTATATTTCATCATACCAGTTTGTCCCCTCCCTGTTGGCTTCAAAAATCGGGGAACCAGGGTAAGAATAAGAATCGTAATTTGCACTGGAAGCTCCTGCAGGAAGAATATAATTTGGTATGGATGGCTCTACACCACCACCATACTGAGGATGGGAATAAAATTGAGGATGATCCGGATCAGTGTGCAATCCTGGTTCCAATCCACGATTACGGGCTTCAAGCCAAAGCATCTCTCCATATTCCTGAGTATTAAGAAGATCATACTGGTTTATTGCCTGTGAAATACCTGTGCGTGCAGTAAAATTTACAGTTGGTCTCTGTCCAATGCGTCCACGCTTAGTTGTTACGATAATAACACCATTAGCACCCCTGGTACCATAAATGGCTGCGGAGGAAGCATCTTTCAGCACGGAAATGGATTCAATGTCATTAGGGTTCAAATTGTTTCCTGTCCCTGCAGGTACTCCGTCAATGATGTACAGCGGCTCATTGTCGTTGATTGTACCAAGTCCGCGTACACGGACGGTGGCTTGACCTCCCGGTCTGTTTGCAGTAGTAACGGTTACACCTGAGACCTGCCCCTGGAGGCGCCCCATTGCACTTGGTGCCGTCGATATTTCCATCTTGTCGGCCCCCATGGTTGATACCGAACCTGTAAGTTCCTCCCGCATCCTGGTACCGTACCCAACAACTACGATCTCATCAATGGCACGGAATTCAGGCGCCAGTTCAACATCGACAACAGCACGTCCTTCTATTGGTACCCGTACTCTTGTATACCCGACATAGGATATA
>SLOS01000024.1 GCA_007132365.1 Bacteroidales bacterium
GAGCTTCCGCACAGCTGGGATGAGATGCTGCTCAATCCCGGAAAATGGGGAACGGGCTGGAATGCCTTCTTCGGTTATGCTGACGGGGAGAACCGGCAAAGCATGAACAGGCAGGTCAGGCCCTACGAAATGGCAGATGTTGAAGATACGGGTTATCCCGACGGGTTAATTACAGAACAGGCTCTTGAAAAGCTTGGGGAACTGGCGGAAAAGAAAAAACCATTTTTCCTTGCAGTGGGTTTCTTCAAACCACACCTTCCGTTCAATGCGCCCAAAAAGTACTGGGACCTCTACAACAGGGAAGATATCCCCCTCTCCCCCATTCCTTATATACCGGAAAATGTGAATCCAGCCAGCCTGCACGGGAGCGGTGAATTTGGCAGCTACCAGCTCGGGGATGAAAAGGCATCCCTTGAGGGTCCTGTTTCTGATGAGTATGCCAGGAAATTAAGGCATGCATATCTTGCCTGTATAAGTTATATTGATGCGCAGGTCGGAAAACTGGTTGAACAGATTGAAAGTCTCGGACTGGCAGATAATACCATAATTGTTGTCTGGAGCGACCATGGATGGCATCTTGGCGACCACCTTGTATGGGGCAAACACACCGTCTTTGAAAAGTCACTCAAAAGCCCCCTTATCATAAATATTTCAGGCAGCTCAGCGGTAAACGAGGTAACCAGGGTGGTAAGCACTATAGATCTTTACCCGACAATTGTTGAGCTGGCCGGTACGGGCATGCCCCATGAGACAGACGGGAGAAGCTTATTGCCACTGATGTATGACAATCCGGACGGATGGGAGGATGCTGCATATGGTTACTTCAGGAACGGAATTTCATTGCGCACCGGAAGGTACCGGCTGACCAGGTATTTCAGGGAAGAGGAGCCGGTCGTTGAACTATATGACCATTATACCGATCCTGATGAGACCATTAATGTTGCTGATCAGAACAGCGAAGTTGTGCAGTCGCTTTTACCTCTGTGGGAAAAGGGGGATACCGGACTGTTTGGGCCGGAATAAACAGGGCACTGCGGCCAAATAACCCTTAACACGAATACCCCGGGGAAAAATTTTGCACACATGGATATAAGCCTGACCTGGACGAGCCGGGACCAAAAAGGTTTTAATAATATTCTGCCAAAAAAAAGTCAGAATTTTGATTTTAAGCATACCCTAGCCTGCCTCCCTAACGCCTGCTCATTGAGGGGGGTATGTCGCGGGGACTGCTGCCCCAGTTTTTGTTGGGCTCCGGCCCCATCTCAAAAGTTAATACGCCCCCGTCAGTTATTTCCTGGTGGCTTATCCATGTCCTGGTGAACGGTTCCCCGTTAAGGGAAGCCGACTGTATATACCTGTTTTCTGATGAATTATTATTGGCCCTTACAGTGAACTCATCCCCGCTGGTCAGGTTGATTGAAACCTCTTCAAAGAGGGGACTGCCAATTACATATACAGGATCACCGGGTGTTACAGAATAAAACCCCAATGCACTGAGGACATACCAGGATGATAAAGAACCCATATCCTCATTACCACATAGTCCGCCGGGCCCGGTTTTATACATCTGATCCATAACCTGCCTTACAAGGGATTGAGTTTTCCATGGTTGTCCTGCATAGTTATAAAAGTAAGCCACATGGTGAGAAGGCTGGTTGCCATGCACATACTGTCCGATGGTGCCCACTACGCCAACATATTTGGGAGGTGTAATTGTGGGGCTCATCGTAAAAAAGGTGTCCAGCTTGTCAATAAACTCCCCCTTCCCGCCAAACAGATCAATTAATCCCTGTACATCATGCTTAACCGACCATATATATTGCCACGCATTTGATTCGGTAAAATGGCGGTGGGGCCTGCGCCCGACCAGCAGCGGATCAAAATATTTGTAATAGGATAAATCCCCGTCAGTAACAATTCCCTGTTCGCGGCCATTCAGGGCTTCAAGCCATTCACCGTTTTCAAGACGGGGTCTCATAAATTGTGTCTCTTCATGCCAGAGGTTGCGATAATACTGCGCCCTGGTTGTAAAAAGCTCATAATCTTCGGTTTTGCCCAGTTCCTTTGCCAACTGAGCTATACACCAGTCGTCATATGCCAGTTCCAGGGTATTTGGCACAGATTCCGGAACCCTGTCCACAGGAGTGTAACCCAGATTCATATAATATTCCAGTCCGGAGCGGCCAAGATCTGATGGAATGGGTGGTGAGGGTTTTTCAAGTGCCTTTCTCCGCATTGCCTGAAAAAGAAACTCTGCATCATAATCGCGAAAACCTTTTCTGTATGCATCCACAATAACCGGTACCAGGTGGTCGCCAACCATCGCTTCACCAAAAACATTCAGGAAGTGTTGGGCCGGCAGCCAGCCAAACTCCCTGGTCTTGGCCTCTATTGACTTTATATAATCGTTTACATGATCTTCTGCAATCAGTGTCATCAGCGGATGCTGCGACCGGTATGTGTCCCAGCAGGAAAAAGAACCATAAAAGTTAAACCCGTCAGCTGTATGAATTTCATTATCAGCACCAAGATATTTACCGTCAACATCCTGAGAAATATACTGGGCCAGGAGCGACCTGTACATAGCCGTATAAAAGATCTGTTTCTGGTCCTCTGTACCACCACGTATGGTTATCCTCGACAATTCATCATTCCATATATCGCGGGCATCAGCTCTTACCCGGTCGAAATTCCATCCCGGTATCTCTGCAGCAAGGTTTTTGGAGGCGCCATCAATACTGACATACGATATACCAACCTTAACAAGTATCTCTTCGTTTTCCGCGGTATTAAAACAGAGAAAAGCCCCGATATTTCTTCCCTTCTCTGCATTCTTATATGGGAAAGTACTCTCACCTGATTCAGGAGTTTTATAATCATTGTCGAAAGTGCCGTAGTAGTGAAAAGGTTTGCTGAACTCAGCTACAAAATAGAGTTTGCCGCCGGAATTGCTTTTTGTCCCTTCTATACGGTTATTACCTGTTATAACAAGCTCTGATGGTTCGTCAGAAGTGTTTTCGCCCAGTTGATGCCCCAGGTCAAGAACTATCTGTGAAAATTTGGATTCCGGAAATGTATAACGATGAAACCCTACTCTATGAGTTGTTGTCAGCTCGACTTTTATATTGTAGTCCGTTAACAGTACAGAGTAGTAACCCGGAGAGGCTGTCTCCTCAGCGGGATCAAATCTGGAACGGTAGCCCTCATCGGGATTTTCGGGTGAACCAGGTGTTGTCACCTGGGCTTTATTGATAACAGGCATTAAAAGCACCTCACCTCCGTTTACCATGCCCACACCACTCCAGTGGGTGTGGCTGAACCCCATGATTGAACTATCCCGGTAAAGGTAACCGGCAGCATAGGTCCACCCCCGGGTGTGTGTATCGGGACTAAGGTGTACCATAGCATTCGGCAGTGAAGGCCCGGGGAAAGTATGCCCGAAAAAGTCGGTTCCGATAAACGGATCAACATAATCTACCGGATCCGGTTTCTCTGTACATGAGTTAAATATTATAGCAGTGGCTAAAACAACAATTCTGAAACTTGACAAATATGAAATTCTCATAATTACTAACTTTATTGTTCAGATTTATAGCATTCAAAATAATTACAATAACTGAAGGGCCGCTTGAATTAATCAGAATCCCACATCGGGCCTTGGCGGGCCGTCCCAGGGTTCTGCACCAGGATTGTAATTCTTCCTTTTCTCTACTGAGATCAGTTCAGGGTCGGAAGTTTCAGGCGCTTCTATCATACCATAATACCTGCCCATCCAGTAATCCCTCAAAAACCCGCTGGGTTCTAACATCCTGGCCCCGGAACTACCGCCATCAAGGTGTATAGCCCTGCGGTGTGCCCTGATAGCAGAAGTTTCACGAAGAGAAAGTCTTTTGAGTGCACCTTCGTATGATTTATAACCATCTTCAATAAACAGGTCATCACGATGTGAGTTGGAATAGTTATGCTGAATAGGATCCAGTGGCCACTCCCTGAGGAATTGAACAGCAGGTCCGGTTTCACAATCATTACCGGTATATGCTCCATATGTGAAATTAAACCAGGGCATCTGCTCCATCCGTTTAATTTCATAGCTGCGCTCAAGGCTGCGCAGATAGATCGAACGCAGGTTTGGATCTGCAGTATATCTGAGAAGGGTGTTGTAACTTTTAAAAGCAAGATTATCATCCCATGGTGCCACTAATGTTGGCGGGAAAGTATTCTTCTGCCGGATAGTGTTATCTGGGTAACCCCAGTCAATTAACTGCTGATACCCCTCTTTAAACCTTTCATCACCTGTAATTGCAATGGCAGACTCCATAAAAGCAAGTGCCTCGAGACCATTCACACCCCTGTCCGAATATCCGTAAGCACGCAGGAGATATTCCGGATTCCACCTTGCCCAACGGGTTGGTTTGCCATCAAGATCATGCATTGTCCAGCCACAATCGATAATATAGTCAGACATGACCTGAATATGCTCACGGGCCGCTTCTTTCTCCTTCCCACGGGCAACAAGATCGTGAAACAGGGTAACAGCATAGTAATGACCTATCACTTCATCACTTGAAGTATCTCCCTTCCAGTGCCATTTATTATCCGGGGTTGGATACCATCTGGCGGGCAAGCCTCCCGATCCGCCTGTTGCACGCGGATCCTTATCATATGGTGACCATATTGCCCTTGCAATAAAGCCTCCGTGGTTGGTAATTTTGTTCATCCACACAAGGGCCCTGAAAGATTCAACGGCCTTTTCACGGGTGGCCTCGTCACCGGTAACTGCATATTTATAGCACAATGAAGCAAGGTACTGACCGGTTATACTGCCATCATTATCACTTATATGGCGTATCCATTGGCCGTCACGCTTAATAAGCATGTGAATGAACCCCATTCTCATATGACCCCACTCCCTGATATGACGCTCAAAATATTCGGCTTTTTTAAGAAGGGTGAAAGGTTCATACTTAATAATACCTATACCACCATCGGTCGCAATATATACTATATTATCTCCTACTGCTATATCATTAACCCTGTTGTCAGGCAACCAGTGGTCTGCACCGAAATAGTGCCAGTCGTCATCAAGCATTCTAACTGCACCTCTTTCCGTTCCTATCCATAAATCGCCATCAAACCCTAATTCAACACACCTGGTATCTTCGACGGGCAAACCATCATCACCTTTTAAGGTATACAGGGAAGCACCTCTTAAAACAC
>SLOS01000316.1 GCA_007132365.1 Bacteroidales bacterium
TAAATTTCCTATATTTGACTGCTTTAACAGGGGATCTGTTTTTTTTAAACTTGTAAAACTCTGATGGTCTATGAAGAAAATATGGTTGTTTTTTGCTTTGTATAGCATTATTCCTGGCATTTTATGCGCTCTTGTTCACATGGAGAGGTCCGGACCGGCATCATTATCTGACAACGGCAATAATTGTGTTCCGGATGTCACGGTAACTGCCTCTAATAACAAACCGGGTATCCCGAAAAATTTTGAATCTGTTCAGGCTCAGGATAAGTTAATTTTTAACCATTCCACCTTTGATGCCTTTTCAAAGGGCACAGTTTCAAACTCCGGACATAATTTATTTGTCAGCAGAAACGGACAGATCAGGTTCATTAACTGGTTTGATCTCGATAATGATGGTCATCCGGAGATAGTGGTTGTGAATGATCATAACAGAAATGAAAACGTTGACGGGTTTATATACTATAATACTCCCGGCAGGGGATTTCGTTCGCTGATGACTCCCGTTCATAATTACACTCCCGGCTTCCAGCAACTGGAGTGGATGGAAAAGAGCAGCAAAAGCATGAAAAGGTTACCCAGCCTTGGTGGTGGCAGAACTGTTGTTGCTGACCTTAATGGAAATGGCTACCCTGAGATTTTGTTTGCAAATTTTTTACATGGCTGGGATGGCAATCATTTTCCTGCATTTATTTACTGGGGGGGAGAGCATGAATACAGCCCTTCACGTATGTCTTACCTGCCGAGCTTGAGTGCTTCCGGGCTGGCAGTGGCCGATCTCAGCGGAAACGGACGCAAAGATATTGTAATGTCAAATGCAGGACGGGAATCCTTTGCCTATACCTATGCCGGAATAAGCTATCATGAAAGTGACCGTCCGAATCGTGGATTTGTGGGACCGGAGGAGGGTACTTCCTATATTTACTGGCAGAAAGCATATGGATTTACGACAGAGAACCGAAGCGAATTACCAACTGAATATGCCCTCGATGTTGTTGTTGCCGATCTGGACAGGGACGGTGAACCGGATATTGTTTTTTTACAGGGATCGGGAAGTGTACGAATATTTTATGGAAAAGGCGGCGGTGTTGATCCTGATGATTATGTGGACATTAATGCCCTAAAACCTGCTTACACTACAGTCACAAGAAAATTACTTGTTGCTGATCTTAACAATAATGGCTGGTTGGATATTTTTGTGCCCTCTGCTGGCGATACTTCAGAAATATTCTGGAACGGGCCCGAGGGTTTCAGCGAAGAGAGGGTTTCACGTATTTCTTCGAGTGATGCCATGGCTGCTGCCGCTGCAGATTTTAATGGAAATGGCATGATTGATTTGGCAATTGCAAATTTTTCAGGAGATTCATATGTTTACTGGGGCGGAAATGATGGGTTTACTGATGCCAGCCTTACAGTTCTGCCAACCAACAGTGCTTCCGGGGTTCAGTATTCCGATTTAAACAATAACGGTTATTATGACCTTGTTTTTTCGAATCACTTTAAAGTGGAAGATGAAAATTATGACACACCTTCCTATATATACTGGGGATCAGAGGATGGTTACCATCCCGCCGACAGGGATGAGCTCTGGGGATTTGGCGCTGTTGATGTGGCCATAGGTGATTTTAACCGCAGTGGACTGAATGATATTTTTCTTATGAATCGCATAAGCGCAAGAGAAATCCCGATGGACCTGTTTGTATACTGGGGCAATTCACGCTCCCGGTATTCAGAAGCATCGATGTCTGTTTTACCCGGAGTCAGATCAGAGGCAACTGCGCTGGCCAGTGATATTACAGGAAATGGTCATGCAGATCTGGTGTATATTACTGATCATGGCAGGGTGTTAAATATATTTTACGGTGAGTCCGGTAGTTTTTCCATGAAAAACAGCCTGCAAATTGATCTTCCTTTTAATGGCAGCCCGGTGATTACAGCTGATCTGAACAGGAACGGCTATCTGGATATCATTGCCGGCAGCCGGGATTCAAATGAATTTGCTGTAATTTTTGGAAATCAGAACGGATTCGATGAGCCTGTTATTCTTGATTTTGGAATACCTAATTGGAATTTTGCCCTGGGTGATTTAAATGGTGACGGAAACCTTGACCTGGTTTTCGGAGGGGAAGAAATTATTAAAATATTATACGGGACAGAGGATGGCTTGTTTGACAGAGATAATACTGAAATCCTGCAAACAGATATGTATACAGGCCGCATGTCATTTGCTGACTTTAACGGCAATGGTTATCTGGATATTCTTGCCCATCAGAATAAAAGGGGCCGGTATACCGGGCATTTCCTGCCCGATGCCAATTTTTCTACAATTTACTGGAATACCAATGGATCATTTTCACTTGACGACAGGTTGGAATTGCCCAGTTATGTAGCTCTCAACGGCTCGGTAGCTGATCTGAACAAAAATGGTCACCTCGATATTCTTATAGCTAATTACAATGCGATAACTAACCGGGAGCTTGAAACATTTATTTATTGGGGAGGCCCTGAAGGCAGTTATTCGCCTGAAAGAATGACAGGCTTACCCGGTTATTCCCCGGCTGCCAATATGGTACTTGACCTTAACGGCAACGGGTTTAATGACATTGTGGTATTCAACCATGTCGAATCCAACCATTATGCAGGGCTCACCCCCATGGGCAGTATTCATACTACAGGTTCCTTCATTTACTGGGGATCAGAAGATGGTTGGCATATTGGGATGAGAGACCATTTACCATCCGTAGGACCACATAACCGCCTGATCGCTGAGCCCGGTGATATTATGAGACGCCTTCCATATGAAGAATATATCTCCGCTCCTGTTCAGGTTGGTCCAACCAGGGGAAAATATTTGCTACAGGTTGAGAGCATGCATAATTTCAGACAGGATATTAAGGTCTTCATCAAGACTGCCGGGAGTTCCGATGAGTTAAGTACGGCAAACTGGAGGGAGATTGATCTTAGAGAAAGAGCTGACGATTATTTTCTTTATGAAGGTTCACTTGGCAGAGGTGAGGCATTTATTCAGTATAAGCTCAGGCTTGATACAGGTGGCACCGGTACCGGACCTGTCGTAAAATCTGTTAGCATGCTCCGGAATTAAAGATCAATAATAAAATTACGGTGCCAATCAAGAGACCGGTGAGGCCCACCCGTTTTCCTCTTCGCGCCATGATTCATCCTTATGGGCACCGAAAAGGTCTGTCTGGGGCAGCAGCAGTTCAGGAAGATTCCCGCGGGCCAGTTCCGCCGGCAATGGTTGAAAGCGTGCAGGAGCACCAACAGCCAACATATCGGCAGGAACATCCCTGGTCAGCACTGCGCCGGCCGCCACGAACGAGCGGGCCCCGACCCTTATACCCGGACAAATGGTTACCCCGCCTCCAATGGTCACATGATCTTCGATCGTGACGCCGTCCAGCTCTGCCCGCTGTATGCGCTGAGGATGCTTGTCATTGAGAATGGTAACATTCGGGCCTATAAAAACCATGTTTCCGATCCGTGTAGTGCTTGGAATGTAAACGTGCGCCATGATCTTGACCCCCGACCCGATGGTCAAATTCCCCTCGAGCGTCACCTTGTGATGCATTACCACGCGGTTGCCGATTGTGATGCCACCGCGAATGAGCGCCAGGTGCCCGCACGAGAAACGGTAGCCAATAGTGGTATGGGCGTACAGGATCGCCCCCGAGCGGATGACGGCATGAGCTCCGATACGCAAAGGCTGCGTATCCCCCTCAAAGCGGTACCCCAGTGTAACACCATCATCAATTTGCGCGTGGGGCCCTATTTCAAACCAGGGTTTCTTTTTCATCATTATGCCTCCGTAAAATTCTTCAGTATCTCAACCGCACGATCGGCCACCACATCCCCGGCCGGCCTGGCAAACGGCGGACGAGAAGGTGTATAGCGATAAAATGCACTCATATATTCCCGGTCACCGGTGTTGGCTGAATCGGTCATATAGCCATGTGTTCCATTCACATAACCGCATGGAATGGTTAAGGGAAAAGGAGATTTGGCGCGCATCTGGCGCCCGATGCCCAAAAACGGCTCGAACGGCATACCGACAATGCCCGCATCACCCAATCTCAGCACATTCACCGGAATATCCAGCGAACGCATCACCGTTTTCTCAAGGCCCTGTGAATAAAGATCCAGCGCCCTTTGATTCCACGATAAAGGTGCTTTGATCAGGGCTCCCCGGTACTCGGGCGAAAGCGCGCGGGGAAAATTCAGTCCCACACACGAAAGCGTATCGGGATCTCCCGCATCAGCCCGTCTGATAAAATCCTCCATCTCCTCCACTTCGGCCAGCAGCGTCTTCCTCGAAGGCAGGGGCGCCAGCGGAATCGACACGATTTGCTCAGCATAGTCCATCCTGTGCCAGCGTGACGGCCTTAGATCCGCCAGCGCATCTACTGCGCTTTGCCCCAGCATCTCTCCGAACTCCCGTGCCCGTGCCACGCCTCCCTCGAACATCTCCTTGGAATTAATATCGCCGGCGCATCCTTGAAGGAAAGCAACCGGAACTACCGGGCCGCCCTGACCCAACGCCTGGCCCAGCCAGTCTGAGGCCACCAATGGGTAGTCGCCGAAGACCGTAAACTTTTCGGGGTGATAACTGGTCACAGGATGCCCCGTGAACTGCAGCAGCGCCGCGACGGGCCTGCCGTTTTGCCCCTGAAACACCACTACCGGCACTTCACGGTCAATGTCCCCATTGAAATCCTTTCCAACCAGCCTTCGGTCTTCCTCCCGCATAAAATAGGTCGAGCCATCTGCGCGCCGCCCCTTTCGGTTGTAAGTGATGCGGCCTTCACTGCCTTCCGTCCACCATACTGTTGCCGGTTCAAGGGCACCGGGCAGCCTGGACAAGTGCTCCCGCAACGATGCCAAAAAACGTTTGCCTATTGGAAGCCACTTTACCTCCGGTAACTCATCAGGAGATTTGCCATACCAATCCCAATTGTATATCTGGCCCTCAGTCAAAAGAGGAGTAGAATGATTATGAGAAGAAAAAAGTAAAATCCTTGATTGGTCAAGCCCAAGCACCTGGCTGATGCTCTTGCGAAGCTCAACGGCTACATTCAAACTATCAGTATAGAAACAGGATGAGACCAGGCAAACTCGTTCACCCGAATCCTCAATCAGAATTACCGTTGTTTTTAACGGACCGGCAA
>SLOS01000411.1 GCA_007132365.1 Bacteroidales bacterium
ACACCGACCAAAAAATGGAAGATGTCCTGTCATGTCGGGGTGAGAAGACTCGAACTTCCGACCCCTTGCACCCCATGCAAGTGCGCTAGCCAACTGCGCCACACCCCGAATCAGATCCGGAGCTGCACCCCGGATAATATTGCGATGCAAAATTAACAAACAAATAGTTATCTGCAAATTTTAATTTGGCACCTGACAGGTTTTCCTTTTATAAAAACCATCACATGATTACAACAGACCGGTAGTCCCGGTCCGGAATCAGGAAGGAAGGCGACTTAAACCAGAAGTCAGGCAACTTAAACCGGAATGGCAGGAGGTTTATTCAGTAAGGAAGGCGACTTAAACGGGTATGGGGGCAAGTGAAGAAGGCTTTTGAACAAACTGTTTCTTTTTAATGTTTGGTCTTATCCGGATACTTTGTACTTTTACGTGATTTTTTTCCGGCCCTGACCGGAATAAAAATAAAGGAATCCCGACCAAATTACTATTATCCTGATCACGAAATCAGGAGATTTACATTACTATTTCAATAACTAAATTTATATCTGACAATGAGCATGTTCAAAAAAATGGAATTATCCGATGAGAAATCAGATAAGCAGCCGGAAGGTGAACCGGAAAAGGTAAAATGCCTTATCATAGGCTCAGGCCCGGCAGGGTACACCGCTGCAATTTATGCAGCAAGGGCAAATCTTAATCCGGTGATGTATGAAGGACTGGAACCGGGGGGACAGCTTACCACCACCACTGATGTTGAAAATTTTCCCGGCTACCCTGACGGTGTTACAGGGCCTGTAATGATGGACGATTTTAAAAAACAGGCAGCACGGTTTGGTACTGATATCCGCCCGGGCATTGCCACTGCATCGGATCTGTCATCATCTCCGTTCAGAGTTACCATAGATGACTCAATAATAATTGAAACCGATTCACTGATAATCGCGACGGGTGCTACTGCAAAGTACCTGGGGATCGAAAGTGAAAAGAAATACATGGGATCAGGTGTATCAGCCTGTGCAACCTGTGATGGGTTTTTCTATAAAAATCAGGATGTTGCCGTGGTAGGAGGGGGTGACACTGCTGCTGAGGAAGCGCTCTATCTTTCAGGTATATGCAAAAAAGTATACCTGATTATCAGGAAAGATCATATGCGTGCAACCAAGGTGATGCAGCAGCGGGTAATGGACAAGGAAAACATAACGGTTTTATATGAACATGTTACCAGAGAGATCGTAGGAGAAAATGGTGTGGTAACCGGTGTTATTCTTATCAATAGCCTGGGCGAGGAGGTGCGCCTGGAGATTTCCGGATTTTTTGTGGCCATCGGCCACACTCCCAACTCCGGTATTTTCAGGGATTATCTTGAAACAGATGAGGTTGGTTACATAAAAACAATACCTGGCACTGCCAAAACAAATATTGAGGGTGTCTTTGCATGCGGAGATGTAATGGATCCTCATTACCGTCAGGCTGTCACAGCTGCAGGTACAGGTTGTATGGCTGCAATGGATACCGAGAAATTCCTTGGGACAAGAAAATTCTGAATTCTTGCTATGGTCCCGCACTAAGGCAACTGCTTTGAAAATCAGAGCAACTTAAAAAGTTCCGGATATGAAGTCCCGGAACTTTTGTCTTATCTGCCTGTAGTAATTGTCTTATCTGCCTGTAGCAATTGTCTTTTTCCTTCTGCCAAACAAAAATTTTATTACCGGTGGAGTAATAAATAGCGCAACAACCAGTAATATTATTGGGATTAATATGTCGTCGCCTTGAAAACCGCCATAAGAAACAAATAAAAACATACCTGCAATAATCCACTGTATCACTTTAATTATTCCCAGAAACAGATTTTTCATGGTCGAACTTTTTATTATTTAACATTCATCATCTTATTTGCTGCGTTGAATGGGTTGCCATCATCTGGTTGTTGTCACAATCCTTTCTCCTGCATATTTGCCGGCTTTGAGTTTTTCGGCAACCTCGGCAAAAGCACTGATTGTATAATCCACATCCTCCAGAGTGTGGACTGCTGTTGGGATAAGGCGGATAAGCAAAACTCCTTTGGGCACAACGGGGTAACCTACCAGTGAACAGAATATACCGTAGTTCTCCCTCAGGTCAAGTGCTATGTTGGTCCCTTCCGGAACACTCCCGGACAGGAAGACGGGGGTTACAGGAGATTCGGTATTTCCGATGTTGAAGCCCTTGTCTTTTAGCCCTTGCTGGAGAGCATTTACCACGGCCCATAATTTTTCCCTCAGCTCCTGCTCTGTCTTGAGGAGTTCCAGCCTTTTGAGGGCACCTATAACCATCGGCATGGGCAGCGCCTTGGCAAATATCTGGGAACGCATGTTATAGCGCAGGTAGTTAATTACCATTTCGCTTCCTGCCACGAAACCTCCAATACCTGCCATAGCTTTGGCAAAAGTCCCGAAATAAACATCGACTTCTTCCTGAACTCCCATGTGCTCAGCTACCCCTGCGCCGGTTTTGCCCATAGTCCCGAATCCGTGGGCATCATCCACCAGCAGGCGGAAAGGATACTCTTTCCTGAATTTTACTATCTCATCAATCTTTCCGAGATCGCCTGACATGCCAAACACGCCTTCGGTAATTACCAGCACGCCTCCCTTTTGTTTTTCCGCCAGTCTGGTTGCCCGCTGGAGCTGTTTTTGGAAATTCTCCATGTTGTTATGCGGAAAAACAAATCGTTTTCCGAAATGGAGCCTGAGTCCGTCAAGGATACAGGCATGTGATTCAGAGTCGTACACAATAACATCGTTCCGGCCTACCAGTGAGTCGATTATGGAGACCATACCCTGGTAGCCGTAGTTAAGGAGATAGGCATCTTCTTTTCCCTGAAAATCTGCCAGCTGCCTTTCAAGTTCCTCATGTTTAGCGGTCTGCCCTGACATCATCCTTGCACCCATAGGATAAGCCATACCGTATTGGGCAGCAGCTTCCGCATCCGTTTTGCGTACTTCAGGATGATTAGCCAGGCCCAGATAGTTATTGAGGCTCCATACAAGCACCTCCTTACCCCTGAATGTCATTCTTGTACCAATTTCTCCTTCCAGCTTCGGAAAAGTAAAATAACCATGGGCCTCTTTCATATACTGACCTATCGGGCCCATGTTATGTTTTATCTTGTCAAATATGTCCACAGCAAATTGTTTTAGGTATTAATAAAATTTAACAGTTAATAAGTTCCTGAAGTCAGCTCATTATTGCCGTTTGCAAAATAAATGTTTTTTTTTTGCGTTTCAAGGAAAATTACTAAAATAAGTCCGGGGACTTTATCCGAAAAAATACTATTTTTGCAGATTCCATTTCCTGTCAGTTGATTAATTTATTTCGGAATAATTATCCAAAAAAATACTGGGCAGGATGGATTGAATAAACTAACTTTACAGAATGCTTCGAATATCTCAGGTTTTTCGCATATTTTTTATTTTTATTCTTGTTTTTACTGTTTCATGCAGCAAGTATGAGAAACTTCTGAAAAGTGATGATTTTCAATTGAAATACGATGTTGCGATGGAGTATTACGAGGATGGAGATTATGTGAGGTCTGCTACTCTCATTGAACAGATACTCCCGATATATCGGGGAACCCAGAGGGCTGCCGAACTTAGCTTTATCCTGGCAAACTGCTATTATCACAGGAGCGACTATATTCTTGCAGCACATCATTTTGACAATTTCGTGCGGGATTTTCCCACTCATGAGCATGCCAAGGAGGCTACCTATATGAGAGCCTACTGCAACTACCTGCTTTCGCCCAGGCCAAGCCTGGACCAAACGACCACAAACAGGGCCATTGATCAGTTCAGGCTGTTTATAACACGTTACCCTAACAGTGAGAAGGTGGAAGATGCTCAGAAACTGATCAATGAGATGAGGAGTAAATTACTGGAGAAATCTTTTCAAAGTGCAAAATTATATTATGATATGGGTGATTATAAAGCTGCCATTATTGCATTCAGGAACAGCCTTGTTGATTTTCCCGAGACCCGGCACCGTGAGGAAATAAGGTTTCTGATATTAAAATCAAGTTTTCTCCTTGCCGACAGGTCCGTTCCCGAAAGGCAGCTTGAAAGGTTTCAGACCACCCTTGATGAATATTATGCATTTATAGAAGAGTTTCCGGAAAGCGATTATTTAGATGAGGCAGAAAGGTTTTTTAAAAGCGCTCTCAGGGTGCTGGATAATTATCCGGCAGGTGAATTAACACAGGAATATTGATTTAACACAGGAATATTGATTTAACACAGGAATATTGATTTAACACAGGAATATTATTCTAATATTATGGATTACAAAAAATCAAAAGCTCCCGTCACAACTATGACCCGTGACCTGTCCCGGCTTGATTCCGAAACCGGCAGTATTTATGAGAGTATTATGATCGTTGCCAAAAGGGCAAATCAGATCAGTGTTGCGATGAAAGATGAGCTTAGCCGCAAACTTGAGGAATTTGCCTATTATACAGATAACCTGGAAGAGGTATTTGAGAACCGTGAGCAAATTGAGATATCAAAATTTTACGAGCGTCTTCCCAAAGCGACACTGATCGCACTTGAGGAATTCATTGAAAATGAGATATATTACCGTAATCCCACTAAGCTGGAAAGCTAAATAGTGTCTGTCCGGACACTGACTTTATAGACGGACTCTAAATAATTTTGCAATATGCGACTTGAGGGCAAAAAGATAATACTTGGCATCACAGGTAGCATAGCCGCGTATAAGTCCGCGACCCTCATTCGGCTTTTAATAAAGGAGGGTGCTGCCGTAAAGGTAGTAATGACCCCCCTTGCAAAGGAATTCATAACCCCTGTCACCCTGGCCACGCTTTCGCGGAATACCGTACTGAGCGATTTTTTTTCATATGATGACGGACAATGGAACTCCCACGTTGACCTTGGCATATGGGCTGATCTTATGATTATTGCTCCTGCCAGTGCAAACACCCTGGCTAAGATGGCGCACGGAATATGCGACAACCTGCTTCTCACCACCTATCTGTCCCTCCGGTGCCCGGTCATGATTGCTCCCGCTATGGATCTGGATATGTTCAGTCATGCAGCCACATTAAAAAACATGGAAATTCTTGTTGACAGGGGCAATATCATCATTGAGCCTTCCA
>SLOS01000436.1 GCA_007132365.1 Bacteroidales bacterium
CCTCAAATAATGCCGTGGCAGATGATTCAAGGGTTGGCCCGCCGCAAAGTATACAATGGGTCAGTCCACCCCGGTGGTCACGCAGCCATGAGCATCTTGCAAATCTCAGCGCAGCAGTTTCAGCAGGCGGGAGATTGTTTTACATTATGGATATGGGCCCGGCCGCTGATATAACCATGCCATCAAAATGGACCCTGGTAGCCCGCGATGCTTTTAATGGTATAGCTTTGTGGGAAAAGCCCGTGGGGCCGTGGGAATGGCGCTTCCGTCCTTTTCGTACCGGTCCGCCAGACCTGGCACGCAGACTTGTGGCAACAGGTGACACCGTCTATGTCACGCCTGGTTATGGCAAACCAGTTGTGTCACTGGATGGCGCTACAGGAGAAACCCTACATTTATATGATCAAACCATTAATACCCAGGAGATTATTTATTCAGAAGGTGTTTTATACCTTGTTATAGGAGAGGAAGCCCCCGATATGGGAATACACGAGCGTCATGCTGATCCTGTGAAGCAACCCCGTGGTTTTCCTGATTACTATGAGGAACGTCCACCTACCCGACTGATGGCCGTTAATGCTATTACAGGTGAGACTATCTGGCATAAAACGAGCCGCGAACTGGGTTATATTATGCCAACTACACTGGCGGTATCAGACGGTCGTCTGTTTTTTCAGAACACACAGCATGTGATCTGCCTGGAAGCGAATGGAGGCGGTGAAATATGGAGGTCCGAACGTCCTGTCAGTGTTGACAGACGTTCCTGGTCAGCCCCTACCCTGGTAGTGTATGATGATGTGGTATTATCGGCGGACCGCAAGGTGCCTGATAATTCGACCGGAGAAAGTGACCATGATGTAAAATGGAGAATCAGTGTCAGAGCTGATGATATCCAGGAAGGTGAGGTTATTGCATTTTCTGTCCATGACGGTCAGCGGTTATGGTCTGCTCCATGCCATGAGAACTTTAATTCACCGGTTGACATACTTATTACGGGGGGACTGGTGTGGACAGGGAATCTGGTTATGACCGATGATCCCGGAATTGTGGAGGGCCGTGATCCTCTCACCGGAGAGGTTAAACGGACACGACCTTCAGACCATGAATTCTATAATCCGACAATGTATCATGCCCGTTGCTACCGAAATAAGGCGACCAGCCGCTACCTTCTTACCGGTCGGGCGGGAGTGGAATTTCAGGATATTGAAACCGGTCAGGCTATAGCCAACCACTGGGTTCGTGGTGAATGCCAGTATGGTGTACTTCCTGCAAACGGATTGCTTTATGCTCCTCCACACCCGTGTGCCTGCTTTATCCTTGCCAAGTTAAACTCATTCCATGCACTCTCCACCGGACCTGAGGAGCCTGCCAGATTATTAACGGGTAAACGTCTGGAAAAAGGCATTGCATTTGATAAAGCAGAGCCGCAGTATGATGTGGTTGGGGACTGGCCGACATACAGGCATGATCCAGGCCGCAGTGGATACACAATTGCCAGGGTTCCTGTTGATTTGAAGATGGACTGGGAAATAGAACTGAAGCCGCCTCTTACAGTACCGGTAGCTGCTGCCGGCAGGGTTTATGTCGCCTCAAGGGAGACTCATACCCTTTATGCCATTGATGCAATAAGTGGCAGGGAATTGTGGATCTATACTGCAGGGGGGCGGATAGATTCGCCCCCAACAATCTGGAAGGGCCGGGTTTTCTTTGGCTCAGCCGATGGCTGGGTTTATTGCCTGAGTGCCAAAGACGGGACTCTTGCATGGCGTTACCGTGCAGCGACTGCAGATCGTCTGATCGTTGTCGACGGGCAGCTGGAATCGGCATGGCCTGTTCACGGAAGTGTTCTGGTGCTGCCTTGCCCGGATTCGGAAGAAGCTGTGGTGTTTGCCAGTGCTGGCAGATCAAGCTATCTGGATGGCGGGATTGTGATGGTCAGGCTTGATGCGCGGAGTGGCCGGGATATTTCACGGACAGTGGTCAACAGCAGGGATCCTGAGACCGGACAGCAGCCTCATCCAATGCCTTTGCCCACTCCCGGACAAAGTATGCCAGGGGCTTTGAATGATATACTTTCTGCTCAAAATAATTCGGTCTATATGCGTCATATGCAGTTCAGCCTTGATGGGGAAGTGCAACCTTATACTGAACCGCACCTTCACAGTCCGGCAGGATTTCTCGACGATTCATGGTGGCACCGTACGTACTGGATTGCCGGGGATAAAATGGACGGAGGATACGGTTACTGGCCACTTATGGGGAATCTTGTCCCGAGCGGGCGATTGCTTGTAATGGACGGCGAAAATACCTATGGTTTTGGGCGCGACCGCTATAGTTCTGATGGCAGCCACGTGGGGCTTGGCAGGGCCGGTTATCGTCTGTTCGCCCGGAGAGGTTCAGTTCATCCGCGCAGACATGCAGAGAGGGAGGTATTCCCATGGGAAAAGCAGGCTGATCTATACGTTCGTGCCATGTTGCTGGCGGACAAAACACTGTTTGTCGCCGGACCGGATGATCCTTTAGCTGCTGAAGATCCGGTATCTGTATGGGAAGGCCGTTCGGGCGGACTGCTTTGGGCCATCTGTGCCGATTCGGGTGAAAAAAAGGCTGAATTTAAACTGGAAACACCACCGGTTTTTGATGGTATGATTGCCATACCCGGAAGAATTATTTTTTCCGCTATGGATGGCCGTGTGTTTAGTTTCTCCGATAGTGGGGGTAAAGATCAATGCAAAGTCTGCAGCAATACAGTAAAAATCGGTAATCAGGAATGGATGACCGCAAATCTGGATGTGAGCATATTCATGAACGGGGATTCCATACCCGAAGCTAAAACAGATGAGGAATGGGAAAGATCCGGGGAAAAGGGCAGGCCTGCATGGTGCTATTACCAGAACGATCCGGATAATGGTGATAAATATGGTAAGTTGTACAACTGGTATGCAGTAAATGATCACAGTGGCCTGTGTCCTGCAGGATGGCGTGTACCTGCAACTTACGACTGGGAAGAACTGATCGAAAATCTTGATGGGCGGGCCGTGGCAGGAGGTAAGCTTAAGGAAACAGGAACCTGGAGCTACCCCAATACCGGAGCTACAAACGAAACCGGTTTCACCGCCCTTCCTGGTAACCTGCGTTATCCAAATGGTGAATTCTGGCGCTACAGCAGGCGGGTCGGTTACTGGTGGACCACTACAGAGGATTTAGCCGATACAGCCTGGGGCTATTACCTTCTTTTTGGCGATGACGGGGTTGGCAGAGGTTATTACAACAAGCAGAGTGGCTTTTCTGTTCGCTGCATAAAGGATCAGGGTTCGACTTCGTCGATTTCAGATGCAGAGAGATTCTCACCTGGCATTAACAGGTAGATGTGAAATTCACAGGAATGGAAACTATGAATATCCTGAACGGGAAATTGTAACATATTGTTAAATAAATTTTTAATTATACTTTTTATTTATGACAAACCAGGCTAAAAATTATTTCTTAACTATTTCTGCAATTATCTGCTTTGCTTTTTCTGCAAACTCCTGCCTCAATCAGGATCAGAATCATCACCAATCCATTGAGAAATTTATGGGTGAACCTGTTTTTTTAATGGATAAGCTTTTTGACGGACGGGGCGGCAGGAGCATTGTCACTGCCCATGACGGAACTGTTCTGGCTTTCGATGGTAAATATTTACGACCAAGTAATGATGGTGGGATAACATGGGGCGAACCCAGAGAGATAGGACATGATGCCTCAGGCACAAATGTTGTTTTAAATGAGTTTACAGGAGAAATTCTGGTTGTAAGTCCAAACGGGTACATGTGGAAAAGCTCTGATAATGGTCAAACATTTAAACGCGAATCTATAGAAATACTCCCTGACGGTTTCGGATTCGGTTTGCCCGATAGTGTTCCGTTGATTTTATGGGCAATGCAATCTGGTATTACATTGATGTATGGAGAGAATAAAGGCAGGCTGATAATGCCCGCCAGGATCCTGGGTCCGGCAAATTCAAATGCAGCTGTATGGAGAGCATATCATTACAGCACTGCAATTTATAGTGATGATGAAGGTAAAACCTGGCAAATGAGCAAACCCTTCCCTGTCCTGGGCACGGGAGAAGCTGCTTTGGCAGAAATCTCCGATGGCAGCATATTATACAATTCACGGGAGCACATGACCAAAGGAAACCGTTTTATCGCCTGGAGCCATGACGGAGGTGATACCTGGCTCGATGCATACAGGTGTGATTATCTGCCTGACGGACCACGAGGCAGTTCATACGGCTGTATGGGTGGACTGATACGATTGCCAGTTGAAGGATATGATATATTGATATACAGTAATCTTGACTCTGACAGAGGGGAAATGCCCGCAGCAGTCGGAGGTACAATTGAAACCGACAGAGAGCGGATAACTGTATGGGCAAGTTTTGATGGTGGAATAACCTGGCCAGTCAAACGACTGGTGTTTGACGGTCCGAGTGCCTATTCGAATCTTGGAGTTGGCAGACCAGGCACCCAAAGCGAAGGAAAGATATATCTTCTTTTTGAAGGTGGGCCTGACCATATGTATTCAGGAGTCAAAGTGGCAGTTTTTAACCTTGGCTGGTTGTTGAACGGGAAAGATTTATATGAGTTTTTGCCGAAGGGTGTTAATAAGTAAACATTATTCAAAATGAAATTTATGGAAATGTTCAGTTTAACAGGCAAAATTGCACTTGTTACAGGTGGTGCCGGTATGTACGGAAAACCTATTTCCCTGGCACTGGCTGAAGCCGGTGCAGAGGTGATAATTGCCTCGCGCGATGAGAAGAAATGTAAAGAATTTGCAGATGAACTGAAAAAGAAAAAACTGAAAGCGGAAGGAGTCCTGTACGATCAGGGTGATGATAAATCCATCAATGGCCTGGTTGATTATATAGTAAATAAACATCAGCGTATTGACGTCCTTGTCAATAATACGGTGACCTGGGAAGGAGGTAAAAAGAATATTGATGAAATTAGCAAATCTGAACTTGAGAAATCGCAGCTTGTTAATTATACCGGATTGATTCTGTTAACACAGGGAGTTATAAAAGCAATGTTGAAGAACAAGGGGGGGAATATCATCAACATTGGCTCTATCCAGGGAGCTGTTGGGCCCAATTTCGGTGTTTATGGCGATACAGGAATGAGCAGTGGAATTACCTATACTTTTGAAAAGTGGGGTATGGTAGGTTTTACCAGATGGATTGCCAACTTTTATGGTAAGCACAATATCCGTGCAAATTGCATCAGTCCTGGCGGATATGGCCCCGGTATAAGGGCGGCAAATCTTAAAGAGGAGTTCATAAATAATTATAAACGCCTTACCCCTCTGGGCAGATTCGCTGAACATGATGATATAATGGGGCCGGTTGTTTTTCTGGCTTCTGACGCATCTTCCTATATTACAGGGCATAACCTTTTACTGGATGGGGGATGGACAAGCTGGTAACAGTTTATTTTGCTGAAGCCGGGATGGCAACTTTGATATTAAGAAGCCTGGAAAACAACTGTAATATTAAGAATTTAGCAGCCTGAAGTTTTCATGGTTTTGTAAAACAATGTAATTTCACCATAAATTTTAGATTGAAATTTATTAAATAATCTATTTGTGATTATGAAAAAAAATACCGGCAATTCCATAACTCTTTTAATATTTTTTTTACTGACAAATTTTTTATTTGTCACCTGTAAGAGTGCTTTTCAGGGTGATTTTAAAATCAATGGCAGTCTTGAGCATAATACCGTTTTTTCGGCAGGTGAGGATGGTTACGTTACTTATCGCATACCATCTGTTATTTACACCAGTGACGGCACCCTTATTGCAATTGCCGAGGGCCGCCGGGACAATCGTCAGGATCCCGGCGGGGGCCACATAGATCTTGTTTATAAGCTGAGTTCTGACGGGGGACGGAGTTGGTCATCACTCATGATTTTTGCACAATCTGAGGAGGGATGGAGTTCTTCGAATCCGACAGCTGTTCTGAGAAACAGAGATGGCAGGATACTGGTTCTGTATAATGTGTGGAAGCCGGGGCGCAGTGGCAATCCCGGCCCCATGGTAAGCAGGCCCGGTGAAATGGATTGCCAGTTGAAGATTCGCTATAGCGACGACAATGGAAAAACCTGGTCGGATGAACGGGATATTACCCATCAGGGACGGGATGTAAAGAATTGGGGCATTGCAGTCTTTGGCCCTGGCCATGGCATTGAAACCGCTACAGGAAGGCTTGTGATCCCCGTAAACGCCAATTCCCCAGGCTATGCCTTTGATGATCCGGGCAAGAAATGGTCAGCCTTCGCATTGTACAGTGATGACGGAGGAGAGAACTGGAATCGTGGAAAACAGGTTAATGAGTTTGCCTGTGAGAATCAGATTGCAGAACTGGATGACGGCCGTCTTATGATGGATGCCCGTGTAAGTGACAGGGATCCGGGTTTTCGGTGGACTGCCTTCAGTGATGATCAGGGAGAGACATGGAGCGAACCTGAGCCCGGGCAGATCTGTCCACCCATTGCTGCAAGCATAATACGTTATCCCAATCAGGATAAAAGCAAAAACAGTCTGCTCTTGTGGTCAGGTTTAAAAGGACCGGGAAGAAAGAATCTGGTAATACGTTTAAGCAGTGACCAGGGCATTTCATTTCCCGTTGAGTTGCTGGTTGGAGCTGGTCATGTGGCCTATTCGGACATGTCCCTGATTGATAATGGAGATGTTGGTGTTTTATGGGAGGGAGGTGAGGAAACTCCCTATGATAACCTCATATTCACAAGAATTCCCGGAGAAGTAATCATGAAACTGGGATTGTTATCCGGTATAAACAGTGAGGTTTATTAATTGTGGGAAAAAATGCATATACTTATAATCGGGGTTGGCTCAATAGGCGAACGTCATTTGCGTAATTTCCTTCGCATAAGCGGAGTCAGTTGTTCCGTTGCCGAGGTAAATCCCGGGACACTTAAAAAAATCACTTCCCAATATTCTGTAAAGCATGCTTATGCTGATTACAGGGAGGCCGATCTGAATGCTTTTGATGGCGTTGTGATCTGTATACCTGCCAATCTTCATATCCCGGTAACCATGGAAATGGTAAAGGCCGGCAAGCATGTGCTTCTCGAAAAGCCCCTGGCAATGAGCATGGAGAGTGTGGATGAGCTAAAGAAATTGAATGCTACGGGAAAAACTGTTTTATGTGTCGGGTATAATTACAGAAGCGATCCTCTTTTCCGGGAATTGCGTGACCGTGTCCTGGCCGGCGATGCAGGTTCAATCTGTTTGGTCAATTACTACGTGGGTCAGTACTGGCCGCAAATGCGCAAGGATTATCCACCGCAATATGCACAATCGCGTGATACTGGCGGAGGCGCCATACCTGATCACCTGATCCACATGATTAATTTTCTTGAATGGTGCTTCGGGCCTCCCCTGGAGGTGTCGGCCTGTCAGTGGCGCCTGGGTTTGACCGATGTTGCAACCGAAGATACGGCAAATGTTGTATTAAAATTTAAGGGGGGCATGGTTGCATTTCTTGGCATTTGCCTTTTTCAGCGGGACAACAGGATGAGCCTGCAAATTATTGGTGAAACATCAACCATTCAATTCAATGGAGGGAAAAACCACCTGGAAATTTTTAATACTGCTGCCAGTATTTGGATGAAGGGTACAAACCATGCCGTCGACCGTGATACGGTATTCATGTATCAGGCACAGCATTTCATAGATTGTATAAGGGGAAAGGATAATCCCCGTTGTACACTGGAAGAAGCAGAACAGACATTAAAAACAATGCTCGCTGCATTGCAATCAAGTGATTCTGACAGTCGATTTATCATGACAGGAGTTAAATGAGGCTCCTGTACCATCGTTTATATTATCTTTAAGGCACACAATGAATCCCGGCTATGAAAAAAAACCAGATAATTAAATCAGTGATCGATATGGATAAACCCCATTATTTAATATGCTCTATTATAGCAGTATGTTTGTTGCTTGGCTCACTGGTTACATCAGCTCAAACCATTGATTTCAGCAGGGCATCGATCAGTGTTTCACCAGTAATAAAATCACCGGTCAGAGAAACATCGGTAAGGGTTTTGCAGGAAGAGGTAGATAAGAGGACCTCAATAAATCTTCCTTTATCTTCAGGATGGGAAAACTTTACAATTGCTCTGGTTACTGTGAAAGACAAAGAGCTTAATGGAATAAAGGTGCCCAATAGATCCGGTGATGATTTGCCGGAAACCAGGCCCGATGGTTTCCGGATCTATGTTGATAAATCCAATGGAAAAGATATCCTGTGGATGATAGGTGCTGATGAAAGGGGAGTATTGTATGCCATCGGGCACTTTTTGAGAACAGCCGAATTGTCACATAACAAAATATTATTCAGGAAGGCAGATCAAATTGCTACAAGTCCTGAATATCCAATCCGGGGACATCAGATAGGCTACCGCGACAAAGCAAATTCATATGATGCATGGGATGTGGATACATATGAACAGTATATCAGGGAAATGGCAATATTCGGAGCCAATTGCGTTGAGAATATCCCTTTTGATGATGGCGGCCCGTTAATGAAGTTATCGAGTGAAGATATGAACAGGGAGTTAAGTGAAATTTGCCGTAATTACGGACTTGATTACTGGGTGTGGACTCCCATTGATTTGGATATTTCAGATGAATCTAATTTAATGAAAGAGGCGGAGAAACATATTGATCTGTACAAAAATACTCCGAAACTTGACGATGTCTTTTTTCCGGGTGGAGATCCCGGCGACAATCATCCCAGATATATTATGCCTTTGCTTGAGAAGATCTCTGCCGGGCTTCACAAATACCATCCCGGTGCAGGTATATGGCTCTCACTTCAGGGATTTAATGAAGAACAGGTCAATTATTTTTTTAAGTACCTTGAAGATAATAATCCTGAATGGTTTACAGGTGTAGTATCGGGACCGGGCAGCCCTGATATGGCCACAACCAGATTCCGTTTGTCAGATCAATACCGTCACCGTCATTATCCTGATATTACACATACAGTGAGATGTCAGTATCCGGTTGAGAATTTTGACCAGGCTTATGCCGTTACCCAGGGCCGTGAGATTTGTAATCCCCAGCCCTATTACTATGCAAGAATACATAACCGTTTTGCACCTTTTACTGACGGGTTTGTCGCCTACTCAGACGGCATGCATGATGATGTGAATAAAGCAGTCTGGAGCCAGATGGGATGGAATACAAAAAGGGATGTTCGCCAGGTGGTTACAGAATATTCACGGTTCTTTTTCGGACTTCCCGTTGCTGATGCCGCCGCCACCGGTATTTTTGGACTGGAAGGAAACTGGAACGGACCTGTACTGGAAAATGCAGGTGTGGAAACAACTCTTGCCTGGTGGCAGAACCTTGAATCAGATTATCCGGAGCTTCAGGAAAACTGGAGGTGGCAAAAACTGTTAAAACGTGCATATTTTGATGCTTTTTTAAAGAAGCGTAAATATTATGAGGAAAATCTTGAGAAGGAAGCCAACATTATTTTAGGTGAGGCTGAATCAATTGGTTCTTTCATGGCAATGGAAAATGCCCTGGCTGTTGTTAACAGAGCTGACTCTGATCCGGGTTATCCTGAATTAAGGCAAAAGGTAGTAGATTATTTTGAGGCATTGTTTCATTCCATAGGGTTGCAGTCGAGCGTTGAAAAACATAAGGCAAGCGCGTCAAACCGTGCCCCTCTGGATTATATTGATCATCCCCTGAATAACAGATGGTGGCTGGCCGATGAGTTTGAGAAAATCAGACAGATGCCAACGGAAAGGGAAAGGCTGGATCGCCTGGAAATTATCAGGACATGGGAAAATCCCGGGACCGGCAGCTATTATGATAATATTCAGGATGTGTCCAAGGGGCCACGGGTTACCTCCGTCAGTCAGAGCAATATCGGTTATGCTTGGTGGGACGGAGGCAGGAGCCGAAGACGCTTATCGACTCAGTTGTATCAGAATTTCCCGGTTCTGGAGTATACAGATATTGATCCTGAAGGGCATTATATTATTCGTGTTTCCGGTTATGGAGAAGCATTACTGAGAGTGGAAGGTGAAAGACTGAGGCCTATGATTTACAATAAAGGATTTGAAGAGTTTAAGGAGTTTATTGTTCCACGCAGACTGCTGGGAAGGGGATCCCTTAAAGTTACCTTTGATGAACCGGAAGAATCGCACCTTAACTGGCGCCAGCGTTCCTGGGTTTCAGATGTATGGTTGTTAAAAAAATGATAGAGATCTTCTTTTTGTAATTTCAGAGTATATCAGGAGGAAGCTACAGCTTAACTATATAACAAAGTATGATGAAATTAAAGATACCGTTAACAAGAGAAACATTAGTCAGTACGATTCTGGTGACTGCTTCGTCACTTGTAGCTGCCGGGAATGCCGGGATGCAGCATTCAAGGCCCAATATTATTTTTATTATGGCTGATGACCTTGGTTATGGGGATCTTGGATGCTATGGCCAGGAAAGGATCAAGACTCCGAATATTGATAAACTGGCTTCCGAAGGTATGCGCTTTACACAGGCATATTCAGGAGGATCTGTTTGTGCTCCGGCCCGGTCCAGTCTTTTAACCGGAATGCACAACGGAAATAACCGGATAAGGGATAATCGACCACATGGAGTTTTCCTTCAGCCTGATGACTTTACAATAGCGGAGTTACTAAAAAAGGCCGGTTACTATACGGGAGGGATTGGTAAATATAGTTTAGGTAATCCAGGCTCTTGGGGTGTTCCGAATTATCAGGGGTTTGATTATTTTTTTGGTCAACTCAACCAGGAGCACGCCCATTTTTATTATCCGCAGCATATCTGGGAAAATGAAAGGGAAATTCTCTTACATAAGAACAGACCGGGCGGAGAGAAAGAGTATATACACGATACTTATACAGATAAAGCCATCACCTTTATTCAGGAAAACAGTCAGCGACCATTTTTTCTTTATCTGGCTTATACTATACCCCATTTTTCTGAATACCCAAGGGGAACACCTGAATGGTTCACAGTGCCTTCAGATGAGCCTTACACAGGCGAGAACTGGCCTCAGACAGCAAAGAATTATGCGGCAATGATAACCCGTATGGATAACGATATAGGAAGATTAATGGAGTTATTGAAGACACTTAGTATTGAAAATAATACCCTTGTGATTTTTACAAGTGATAACGGGCCACATCAGTTTATTCTGTCTGAAATGGAATTCTTTAATAGTAATGGGGCATTGAGGGGAGGTAAAGGTGAAAATTATGAAGGTGGTATAAGGATCCCGTTTATTGCCAGATGGAAACATGTAATACCCGAAGGGACAGTGAATGATAAAATAATTGCCTTTTGGGATATGCTGCCAACTTTTGCCGATATTATTGACTATCCGGGAAAAATTGAAACAGACGGAGTTTCTATCTGGCCCGATTTAAAAGGAGAACAGGGTGAAGAACATGAATACCTTTATTGGGATTACGGGCATGTAAGATCAACATTTTCCCAGGCATTGAGGCTCGGGAAATATAAATTATTAAGTTTTTTAACAGATAACACTTTAAGGTATGAACTGTATGATCTGGAAAAAGACCCCGTTGAAACCAAAAACCTTGTAAGTGAATATCCTGATGTTGTAAGCCGGATGAAGCAACTTATGAATGAGGCCTATACATATTCAGACGATTATCCACGGAAAGTGACACATTAGGCGGCAACATCAAAATAAATGGAATATATACCCAATAATAAATCAAGCGAGGCAAGACAATATCAACAGGGGTTTTATTTTTCTGACCTGTTGCGTGTTACAAATTACTGGGAACGTCCACGCTGGGATTTGGACCCACTGATAAGAAGGCTTATGAACGGAAATTAAGCTATTGGAAATCGAACAGGTAACATCCAAATAAAACCAAAATGAGACTATTATTTTTTTCAAAAACTGTAATTCTGATTTTTTTGATGGTTATGATACGGCCTTCCTTTTTGTATCCCATACAATCAGCATCTTCAATCAGAGTTACCGGACTAAAAACCGAATATTTCAGTAACCCTGTCGGCATAGATCAGCCTGATCCGCGATTTTCCTGGGTTATTGAAAGTGACCTGAGAGATATCCGTCAGGCTGCCTGGCAGATACAGGCTGCCACAAGCAGGGAGAGGCTGGAAACCGGCAATCTGTTTTGGGATAGCGGTAAAGTACCTTCAGGCAGGTCAATCCATAATCACTTGCAAGGGGAGCCTCTTCAATCCGGTCAGCGTTATTACTGGAGAGTCAGGGTTTGGGACAATAAAGGAAATATCTCTCCGTGGAGCGAAGTTGCTTTCTGGGAAATGGGGTTGCCTGGTGACCTGGATTGGGTAGCAACATGGATCGAGCCTGACCTGGATGAAGATTTTTCAGATTCACAGCCTGCGCCCATGCTGCGATCTGAGTTTGATGCACCGGCCAGGGTCGTTTCTGCAAGGGCCTATGTTACCGCCCACGGCTTATATGAAATGCATATCAATGGCAGGAGGGTCGGACAGGATCTTTTTACCCCGGGCTGGACAAGTTATAACAACAGGCTTCAGTACCAGACATATGATATAACAGGTTATCTTCAACAGGGCAGGAATGCCATAGGCGTTTACATGGGAGACGGCTGGTTCAGGGGATACATAGGTGGAAGGGACTGGCAGCGCAACTATTATGGTGAGGTGCTTGCCTTATTGGCACAGGTTGTGATTATTTACGAAGATGGAAGCCGGCAGATATTTTCAACCGGAGAGAACTGGAAGTCGACGACCGGACCGATACTTAGGTCAGATATTTACAATGGTGAATATTATGATGCAAGGCTTGAAATGGAGAAGTGGACAATGCCCGGGTACGATGACTCTGATTGGCAAGGTGTGAGAATTGCGGATCATGGTACTGAGAAGCTTATTGCACAGCAGGCTCCGCCTGTAAGGATGATCCAGGAACTTAAGCCTGTAGATATTTTTACCACCCCCGAAGGTGAAACAGTTGTTGACATGGGGCAGAATATGGTGGGTTGGATACGACTGAAGGTAAACGGTGAGGCCGGTACAATAGTAACCCTGAGGCATGCTGAGGTTTTGGACAAGGACGGTAATTTCTATACTGATAACCTGCGGTCGGCCAGACAGGAAAACACCTATGTGCTCAAGGGAGGCGGATTAGAGGTGTGGGAGCCCCGTTTCACTTTTCAGGGGTTCAGATATGTTGCTGTTGAAGGGTATCCCGGCGACTTGTCAACAGATGATCTCACCGGGGTGGTGATCCATTCTGCCATGGAGCCATCAGGCCATTTCCAGAGTTCGCACCCGCTGGTTAACCACCTGCAGCATAATATTGTCTGGGGCCAGAAGGGGAATTTTCTTGATGTTCCCACCGATTGTCCCCAAAGGGATGAGAGGATGGGATGGACCGGAGATGTACAGGTTTTCGCATCCACTGCAAACATCAATATGAATACAGCCGGATTCTTTACAAAGTGGCTTGGCGACCTGGCGGCCGATCAGGACGGGGAGGGCAGTGTCCCGGCGGTAGTGCCAAATGTAAGGCGTGAAAGAGGATTCGGTGGCGCTGGCTGGGCAGATGCGGCAACTATTGTTCCATGGTCATTGTATCAGTACTTTGGTGATACACTGATTCTTGCCAGACAGTATGAAAGCATGAAAGCATGGGTTGAGTATATGCGGCGCAGGGCTGCAACCAGTGAGAATATTTATCTCTGGGATGTGGATTTCACATGGGGTGACTGGTTATCTTTCAGTACATCGAGCAATGCACATTATCCTGGTGCCTACACCGACTATCACATGATAGCCACCATGTACTTTGCCCGTTCAACCTATTTGCTCCACAAAACTGCAGAAGTTCTTGGCATGGAATCTGATGCAGAAGAGTATGGAGCACTTTTCCAAATGATAAAAAAGGCATTCATCCATGAATATGTAACCCCTGGTGGCAGAGTTATGTCCGACACCCAGACCGCATACCTGCTTGCCCTTGCTTTTAATCTCCTGCCGGAGGATAAAATACCGGTAGCTGTTAACAGGCTTGTTACTGATGTTCAGACCAGGGGGCACCTTACCACCGGTTTCCTTGGCACTCCCCTGCTTAACCCGATTCTCAGCCAATACGGACACAGCAAAACAGCCTATGAGTTGCTGCTGAGGGAGAGCTACCCTTCCTGGTTATATCCCGTAACCATGGGGGCCACTACTATCTGGGAAAGGTGGGACGGGATCAAACCCGACGGCACATTCCAGGATGCAGGAATGAACTCGTTCAATCATTTTGCCTATGGTGCCATTGGTGAATGGTTGTTCGAAACGGTTGCAGGTATCAAACCCCGTCCCGGATCGGGATACAGGTCGTTTATTATAAGGCCGTTACCGGGAGGAGGCATGGATCATGCAAAGGCGATTATTAATTCGATTTATGGCAGGATAGAATCATCATGGGAGTTTGAAGGCACCAGGTTTATAATTGATGTAGAGATACCGGCAAATACATCAGCCAGCTTGTACCTGCCCCATGCCGGACTTGACAATGTTATGGAGAGCGGGTCTGATCCCCTGGCAAAACCTGGTGTACATAATATATCCCAACAGAATGAGGATGTTCTGGTGCAGCTTGGTTCAGGCAGATATACCTTTAGCTATGAATCTGCTGCCCTTGCCTCAAAGGCCGGGATTGAGGAACAGAAAACTTCACTGAATTTAAGCCTTGAAAATACGATAGGTGAGTTGCTTGCAGTTAAGCATTCACGACAAATTCTTTATAAACATCTTCCCGTCCTTACCAGCTCTCCATGGTTAAGTCAGGTGATGGGATTTACAATTGATCAGGCGATGTTTGCCCTGCCGGTGGAATTAAGGGTGACAGAACAGGTGCTTGATATGATTAAAAAGGATCTAAACCTGTATAAATATGTGGAGGGACAGGAAATCATTACAGATGAGGTTTCAGGACGGATTATCCTGCAGGATGTAGAGCATACTGTTGTATTCAAGAAAGAGGGTATGTTCACATATGGCCCCACCCTGGCAATTGACACTGTCACAGGATTTATTTATACCTCCTTTAATCTCAGAGGCAGACATACTCATTACCCCACCGGGGAAGATAGGAGGATTCACATGGAAAGTCGTGATGGGGGACTGACATGGGAGGAGATAACAGAGAAACCGTCAAATGTCAGGGATCACCGTCCCGGTCTTACTGATGAATGGTGGGATGGTAATGTATCTTCTGGCTCGGCATTTGAGACTGATGACGGTGCCCTTGTCCGCATCGGCCGATGCCTGCGAAGCTGGATGCACATTGATTCACTTTCCCGGTACGAGAACAGATACTGGATTACAAGAGGCAGTGAGCGGCAGAGACCGGGCCCTGAATATGAGGGGGAGCCGTCAGAATGGTTTATATTTTCCTCGGGAGGTTATCTGGAACGGTCTGAAGATGGTGGGAATACCTGGATCCGCACTACTGTGCCTGAACTGGATACTTACTGGACATCTGCGACGCGCTGGGCTCATACACAACTGCCTGATGGAACAGTGTTACGGGCTTTCACAATCAGCAGCGGAGGGGAGGATAATGAACCTCCTTACGAGACCACCAGCGTGTTAGCAGTTTTGACAAAAGATGGACTTTCGTACGAAACTTATCATGTTATGGGACCCGATCCGGACGGACATCTTCATTTTACAGAAGAAACCCAGGTCCACGCAACAAGTGAGGGGGTAGTCTGGATGTTGACCCGGGTACATGATAAAGGGGCTTTATGGACGGAAAAGGGCGATAATTATTTATGGCAGGCTGTGTCAGTGGACGGAGGGCGGACGTGGACTGCAGGGCCAACATCCATTAATATCGGACAAAGCCCGGCAAGTGGCCTGGTTCAGCTTGATGATGGCAGACTTTTAATGGTTGTCGGATACAGGCGTCCACCACAGGGAATTCACCTCTACTTCTCAGATGACGAAGGCCTGACCTGGGGCGATAATGTTATTTTGCGCAATGACGGTGGTGGTGGAGATATTGGATATCCAAGGGCAATGCAGCTGAAGGATGGTACTGTAATAGCCATATACTATTATCATACCAAAGATGACCTTATCGATGGGAAAACTAATAATACACACATAATCAGCACCCGGTTCAGGGTTCCTGAATCAGTTGATTAAAAGCAATAAGTAACTAATTTAAAATTCCGGAACTCATTCATTGTATTTGAGGGTTATCCGGGAGCATTTATAATAAATGGTTGCTTTATGGTAAGATATCTGATAACAGTATAACAGCAATTAAAAATAAAGCATAGATTATGAAAGGGGTAATTCTATTATTTTGTACAATTTGTATTATTAGTGCCTCTATTGAGGGCCAAACCTATAATATCGTTATAAAAGGCGGACATGTAATTGATCCCAAAAACAGAATTGACGAAGTTATGGATATCGCTGTTAAAGACGGGATAATTGTTCGGGTCGCAAAAAATATTGATGAGAAAGAAGGGGTTCAGGTTGTTAATGCCCGTGGTTTTTATGTTACCCCCGGTCTTATTGATATGCATGTGCACGTCTTTAATGGAATTGATCTGGATTTTGAGTACTGGGAACATCCGGTCTCAATTGTACCTGATGGATTTACTTTCAGGGTGGGTGTTACCACTGTAGTTGATGCCGGCGGCTCCGGATGGCGTACATTTCATACTTTTAAAAGGCGGGTAATTGACGTTTCCCAAACCAGGGTGCTGGCATTTCTGAATATTCTTGGCACAGGCATGAGGGGTGTAATATTTGAACAGAATCTTCTTGATATGGATCCTGAAATTACCGGGAAATTTGCCAGGGATTATCCGGACGATATTGTAGGAATTAAACTGGCACATTTTTACGGTCCTGACTGGACAGCAACGGAAAGGACAGTTGAAGCCGGGAGGCTTGCAGATATTCCTGTTATGATTGATTTCGGCGGGAGCGATCCTCATCTTCCCCTTGAAGAGTTATTTATGGAATACCTTCGTCCGGGGGATATTTTTACTCATACTTTTGCAAGGTTAGGTAGAAGAGAGAATATTGTTGACAGGCAAACCAATACATTAAAACCTTATGTAAAAAAAGCCCAAACCAGGGGTATTGTTTTTGATGTTGGCTATGGTGCCCTTAGTTTCGCGTATTCACAAGCCATACCTGCCATAAATAGCGGATTTTATCCCGATGTAATAAGCACAGACATTCATACTTTAAGTATGAACAGTTCAATGAAGGATATGCTGACAACTATGTCGAAATTTCTGGCTATGGGGATGGATCTTCAAAGTGTAATTAAAGCAAGTACATGGACACCGGCCCTGGTTATCGGCAGGGAGGAATTGGGTAATCTTTCTCCCGGGGCTGAAGCCGATATAGCAATATTTAATATTAGGAAAGGAAGATTCGGACTCTTTGATGCTTATGGAGACAGGATGGAAACCGGTGAAAAACTTGAATGTGAAATGACCATACGTGCAGGAAAGATTGTTTATGATTTAAATGGTATTGCAGACCCGTTATTAAGGTAATTGAAATAATCGAAAAATAAATTTAAGGAGTTCTATTTAAAAAAATAGAAATGGACAATTTATAAAAAATCAACGAAGATGAATAAACCGTATAATTTTCTGTCAGGGGTGCTTGTGGCAGCATGTTTTCTGTTGCAGCTAATGTTTTGTTTAGTCTGATTACCATAAAGATGGCAGTCAGATTTGTGGTATTTTTGATTTTAACAATTTATTATGTATTTTTGAGGTGCATTATGTATAACATAA
>SLOS01000365.1 GCA_007132365.1 Bacteroidales bacterium
CCCAGGGAGCGCCCCCGCCCTGAAGGCTGGCTGATACTGACAATCCTTCGATACCGGACCTTCGTGTGTTGATGTTGATGATACCACCGGCGCCCTGGGCATCAAACCTGGCACCGGGTACTGTGATTATCTCTACGCTTTCTATTGAATTTGCCGAAACCTGGGCAAGGAGCATTGAAGGGTCCATGCTGGTGGGCCTGCCGTTAAGATAAACGATAAAGTCCGCAGTGCCGCGGACCGACACCTCGCCATCAGGATTAACAGAGACGGACGGGAGCCTTCTGAGAACATCAGAAGCGGTGCCTCCCCTGGCTGTCTCAAAATCCGACGCCCTGTATGTGGTGCGGTCAATCCTGGATGAGGAAGTCCGCGCCAGGGCGGTCACCTCCACCTCTTCCAGGTCGGTGGCTGCCTGGTTGAGGCTTACCGTTCCCAGGCTGACTGAAGGCGATTGCTGAGTTATCTCTAATCCGGTAATTTCGTTTGACTCGTAACCGATAAAGGAGATGACGATGCGGTAAGTGCCATAACCGAGTCCGCCGATCCTGAAATTTCCGTCGCCATCCGAAACGTCTCCCGTAACGGGTTCCCGGCTTTCTCCTGAATATATTGCGATAGTAGCAAAGGGGATCCTTTCATTTGTAGCGGGATCGGCAACTACCCCCTGAATATCTCCGTTTTGCGCATAAACCGGTAAAAATATGATGAAGAAAAACAGTTTTGCGATTATAATCTTTTTGCTCATGCCTGTATTGATGCTCTGTGAGTAATGGAAAATTTTTTATTTAAGAATCACAACGTAAATACAAATAATTTATTGAAAAGTTCAAATTGTTTTACAGCAGCTTCACTCGTGCAGCTTAAAACACATTTTCATTTTTGCATATCTTATATTACATTTATAATTTGTCAAAAATTAAAATTAACAATGCACGAGAATAGTTTATTAAATCGCAGAAAATTTATCCAGTCATCTGCTTTTGCCACAGCAGGATTATTCCTGGGGGGAAAAGCAAGTGCCTCTCCTTCACCCGGACAAAAAAAGAAGCCCGGGCAACCACATATAATTTTTATTATGACCGATCAGCATCGCGGCGATGCTTTGGGATGTGCGGGAAATGCCAGTGTTAAAACCCCCCATATAGATTCGATTGCCAATCAGGGGATTCTATTTTATAATGGTTACACCTCTGTTCCCAGTTCTACGCCTGCACGAGCCGGATTACTTACCGGCTTTTCACCATGGAAACATGGTATGCTTGGCTATGGAAGGGTTGCACGCAGGTATAAGTATGAAATGCCCCGTATGTTAAGGGATTTGGGTTATTATACATTTGGCACAGGAAAGATGCACTGGTTTCCCCAGAAATCACTGCATGGCTTCAACGGAACTCTGGTTGATGAGAGTGGCCGGGAGGAACAGGATGGTTTTGTCAGTGATTACAGGGACTGGTTTAAGTTAAATGCCCCGGGTTTACATCCTGATGCCACGGGTATTGGATGGAATGAACACAGGGCCGGCACTTATAAATTAAGGGAAGATTTGCATCCAACATACTGGACAGGACAAACCGCTGTTGAACTTATTGAAAACTATAATCTTGATAATCCACTTTTTTTAAAAGTCAGCTTTGCCCGTCCTCATAGTCCATATGATCCACCCGGAAGGTATCTGGATATGTACAAAGATATTGATATTCCCGCCCCCATACAGGGAGAGTGGTCTGGTGAATATGCAGAATTTCCTGAAACACCCAATGCCGCTTTTGGTGATTTTGGTAAGGAGCATGCTGTAAAATCGCGGAGGCACTATTATGCCAGCATTACTTTTATTGATGACCAGGTAGGCCGCATTCTTGATGCCTTGAGGAAAAAGGGGATGTACGATGATGCAATTATTTGTTTTACCTCCGATCATGGAGATATGCTTGGGGATCATAACCACTGGCGTAAAACTTATCCCTACGAAGGATCGGCACGCATTCCCTATATAATGAAATGGCCGGAATGGATGGAAGCAGATATTGAGCGCGGGACAATTATGACACAACCCGTAGAGTTAAGAGATTTTTTACCTACTTTTCTTGATGCAGCCGGAGGTGATATCCCGGGTGATATGGATGGTCTCTCATTGCTGTCTCTTGTCCGCAATCCCCGGCATAAATGGCGTCAGTATATTGATATGGAGCATGCAACAGCCTACCGGAGTGAAAATTACTGGTGTGCCCTGACCGATGGAAAATATAAATATGCCTGGTATTTCAGAACGGGAAAAGAGGAGTTGTTTGATCTGATAGATGACAGGGATGAACTGGTTAATCTGGCTGTTAGCAGCCGGTTCCAGGGTGAACTTCTAAAATGGAGGAACCGCATGGTTGAACATTTAAGAGAGCGTGGTGAAGGCTTTGTTAAGGATAATAAGCTGGTAATTCGCGAAGAAACATTACTTTACGGTCCCAATTATCCGGAAGAGGAAGAACTGGCGGAGGGTCAGAGAGCAAGTCGCTGGAGGAATATTAATTCGGCAAGTTATGTGGTGAATAGCAGATGAGTTAATGTCCCTTTCAGGGATAAATACCTGTACCATTATCGAATACTATTGAACTTGTGACTGGTGATAGAATTTTAAAAAACATTACTATATGGAACTACGCAGAAGTATTTTATGGATCAGTGGGATAATAGTTACCCTGCTTGTAATTGCATATTTTTTATATACCGGTTATTATCACATTTACAAGGCCGGCAGAATCCTGGATAAAACCGGGGTGAAAGGCGGCCTGGTTGTATATGTTGGTTCTGCCGACGGTAAACTGACGGCTGCCCTTCATGCGAATGATAGCTATCTTGTGCAGGGACTTTCCCGCCACGGGGATCTGGTTGACAAAGCGCGAGGCTATCTTCAGAAAAGGGGTCTTTATGGCAAGGTCTCCGTTGATCATTGGAACGGGAAAAACCTTCCCTACGTTGACAATCTGGTAAACCTTCTGGTTGCGAGTCAGAGTGAAATCGACGGGATTACACGGGAGGAGATTGAAAGGGTTCTGGCTCCCAACGGGGTGGTTTATATTATTAATGGCGGTACCCGGGAGAGCCGGGTCAAACCCTGGCCGGATGATATTGACGAGTGGACACATTACATGTATAATCCTGAGGGGGCATTTCGTTCAAAGGACAAGCGGGTTGGATTGCCACGGGGGTTACAATGGGATGATGGTCCGAAGTGGGCACGTCATCATGATCATACGGCAAGCATGCAAGCGATGGTTTCTGCCAACGGAAGAAACTTTGCGGTAATTGATGAAGGACCTGTAGAATCAATCCAGTTTCCTTCTAATTTCGTTTTGACAGCTCGTGATGCATTCAACGGTATTGTTCTTTGGAAACGTGAACTTCACAGCTGGTACAATCATCTTTATCCGTTTAAGAGTGGCCCTGGCTGGATACCCCGGAGACTTGTTGCCATCGGGGATGAAATTTATTTTTCTCCCGGAATCGGTCAAAATCTTTTAAAACTTGATGCTGTTACCGGTGATGTTCTTCATGAATATGAAAATACATCGACGACTGTTGAATTGATTGTTTCCGGAGGGATAATTTTCGCCGCGATAGATCCTGATAAAGAATTTCCTGATTATAATCAGCAGGATCCAAATTGCTGGAGAGAACAATACAGGGCAAGTGAAATTTGGGCATGGACCAGTGATAAGGAGAGGCGTTATCTTAAGGCTATTGATTCCGGGAGCAACGAGCTTCTTTGGGAAGCAGAGGTAAATGTTACCCCGATGACCCTTGTTGCAAATGATAAAACAGTATGTATTCACGACGGGTTGCATATGATCGCGTTCAGCAGGGAGACGGGTGATAAGCTCTGGGAGACAAGTGTATATGAGTTGGATGAAGTGCGGACTGGTTATTCGGGTCCACGGGTAATTATTAACGATAATTATGTTGTTTTTGCTCCCGTGGACAAGCTCCTTGTGTTATCAGCGGAAAACGGAAAGATATTGTGGACAGCAGATGATAAACCTCGTTCCGGTCATTATAGTCTGGAAGATGTCTACATGATTGATGACAAAGTATGGGTTTTAGGACGAGGAAACCATGGTGAGTTCACAACATATGATCTTACTAGTGGAGAAGAGGCTGGTTACCTGAGCAATCCCAAAGAATCGTTTTATATTCACCAGAGGTGTTATCCGGGCCGGGCTACAGAGAACTTACTTTTACCTCCCATGATGGGAACTACAGCCTTCAATATGAATAATAAAGAGTGGAGCATAGATCACTGGTTACGTGGTGGTTGTATTTATGGTGTAATGCCTGCCAATGGGTTTATTTACACTCCTCCGCATGCATGTGCCTGTTATTACCAGTCATCAATAACAGGTTTTACCGCGATCACGCCCCAGACACGGCCTGTGAATATTGTTCCCGATGCCATGAGATTACAGAAGGGTCCGGCATACGGACAGGTAAAAGGAGAGAAGGGTTATTGCGAAACATCGTGGCCTGTTTACCGCCAGAATAATGAAAGGAGCGGGTATGTTAAGACACGGGTTTCAAGCAATATTTATAAATTATGGAAAACCAGGGTTGGTGATAAATTGAGTCAGCCGACCATTTCAGGAGGGAGTGTATTTGTAAGTGCCGTTGATCGACATACTGTTTATGCCCTAGATGCTGAATCGGGCAGGGAGTTGTGGCGGTTCACTTCAGGAGGAAGAGTTGATTCTCCTCCCACTGTCTGGGGAGGGATGGTTTTGTTTGGCAGCAGGGATGGTTATGTTTATGCCTTGCGGGCGGAAGACGGGCAACTGGTATGGCGTTACCTGGCGGCTCCTGAAGATATGAAGATAGTGTCATATGGTCAGCTTGAGTCTTTATGGCCGGTTCATGGGAGTGTGTTGATCGAGGATGGCAGGTTGTATTGCGTGGCCGGCCGGTCGATGTTTCTTGATGGGGGTTTATACATGTCGGTTCTTGATCCTGAAACCGGAGAGTTAATTTCCGGGAAAGTCATGGACAGGACGGTTCCGGGTACCGGGGAAGATCTTCAGGATCTTTTGATGGGCAAACACATGCCTGTTGCAAATAACGATATTCTTTCCAGCGACGGTACTTATGTTTACATGAAGGCGCAGACATTCGACATGGATGGTAATCGGATACGTATCCTGCCCTTGCGGCCTGACACACAATACGGTGAGGAGGTACACCTTTTTGCGCCCACCGGATTTCTGGATAATACCTGGCATCAGCGGACATATTGGATCTACGGAAGGGCTGCCGGTGAAGGCTGGGCTGAGTTCCAGCTTGTCCCCAGGCGTGTGCCTTATGGCCGTATTATGAGCATTGATGAGAATAATGCCTATTCATACGGTCGCCTTCCTGAATTGGTGGCAAACACCTCAATTAGTGAATACAGGCTTTTCAGTGCAGACAAGATACCTGAACGGAGGGTGGGTATCCCCAGGATGGAGGGTGACTGGGCAAGAGCCGAGTTTACCGATAATTGGACGCCTACTGTTACACATCCGGGTGATGTGCATATCACTACACTGGATGTTCCGGATCCGTTGGCACCACATACTGTAGAATGGACAAGTCTTGCCGCATTACCGCGTGAACGATTATCGGCACTGAAATACAACTGGGAAATCCGACAGCCGGATATTATAGTCCGGGCAATGGTGCTGGCAGGTGATAAGCTGTTTCTTGCAGGGCCCAAAGATGTTTTTGACGAGATGGAGATGTGGGGTCGCTCCAATGAAGAGATATTCAGAGAAAGAAGTCAGGAACAATTGAAATGGCTGGCAGGACAACATGGTGCCATCATATGGGTTATGTCTAAAGAGACTGGGAATATTCTGGAGCAATACAAAGTAGATTATATGCCGGTTCATGACGGACTTGTTGCAGCAGATGGCCGGCTTTACATGGTCACGGAAGGGGGTGAGATAATATGTTACGAAGGAAACGAATGAAAATAGTAATATTATTTATTATTGGGATTAATCTTTTAATTCCGCTTAAAAATCTGGCATGCCCAATTCCGGTATTCAGATATGCCCTGGAATTTTGGGAGGCTGAACCTTACAGGCTGGAAATATTTTATCGCAATTCACCTGGCCCCTTTGAGGAAAACCTGGTTAATTATCTTCTTACAGTAACCGGGGAGAATGGGAAGAAATCAAACTTTATTATGAGAATGGTAAATGTAGAGGGTGATGATCACGATATTCCGGAAAGTATTTTAAAAGAGGTGCCGGGGGGTGGAGGAGCTTTGATGGTACTTCGTTACCCTTTTTCGAGCGGAATTAATTCAATTCTTTGGTCGGCTCCCTTAACCAGTAAGAATGTTGATCTTTTGCTTGATTCTCCTGCCCGTGAGAATATAGCAAACAAACTGATATCTGATGTTACGGTCGTGTGGATATTTCTTGAAAGTGGTGACAGCCGGAAAGACTATAATGCATTTAACCTGCTCAACAAAGAATTAAGACGTCTGGAACAAACATTGACTCTACCCGAATTGGATTTGTGGTTGGGTGATTATCAAAATAATTCTCCTGAGAATGAACCCCGGATTAAGTTTGAGACATTAAGGGTGTCGCGCAATAATGCTGGTGAAGATCTTCTGGTCAAAATGCTAATGAATACTGAACACTATCTTGATCAATTTGAATCGGAACCAGTTGTTTTTCCCGTATACGGTCGTGGTATAGCACTCTGGGCAATTATTGGTGATAGAATTAATGAATATAACATAACCGGAGCTGCAGAATTTCTGACCGGACCCTGCTCATGCCAGGTTAAAAGTCTTAACCCCGGAGTTGACCTTTTGATTTCAGTGGACTGGGATAAACAGGTTGATAATATAGCTGATATAAGCCTGGTTAATCCTCTGAGTGGTTTAGGGGAATTCAGCAGCAGGGAAACAGAAGCCAGACGGCAGCTGGAATCAGTCACCCTTGAAAGTTTGGAAAAAGCATCAGGATTAGTGCACGGTGATTCCGGGAATGGCAATATGGATGCAAGATATCTGCCCGGGATTATTCTTGCCCTGGTAGTTGCGCTTGCAGTATTCGGGAGTATTGTATTATACGGGAAGAGAATTAAATAATTAATATAGTGACTCGTCCGGTTTCCATTGCAGCGATATGCAATATTTGCACAATGCATTCCGGATCACGGAAATGTTTACTATTTTTGGCTTTTTCAATCCATAAGCAACATTAGTGAATAATAAATATAGTATTTAATTAAGGATATAATACAATGAGTTTAATAAATAAACCGGGTAAAAGAATCAGCATCTGGATGATCATTAAAAACGAACTGGTCTATAAAAAATTCGGTTTTATCACAGGAGTCCTTTCCCTTGTTATAGCAACTTCAGGTTTTGTGGGTGCCATGATATTACTGAGAGGTGATACACTGGCCACCGAGCAGCTTTTTATGGAAAAAGAAAGGGAACTGAGGGCGGAAATGCTGCAGCTTGAGGATGATTACAGGATCATCATGCGCAATATGGGATATAATGTGCTTATTCTCAACGAAACCCAGAGTATCTCGGAGTTGGAGAAGGAAGGATATGCAAGTACATATCTGGATTACGAGGATGTCTGGAAAATTGCTGAAAGCGGAATGACTACCCTTAACCACCTGCTTCCCGTTTTACAGGAAAAGATCTACTGGCCGGAAAAAGGTATGGAGATTTTATTATCCGGTATCAGGGGGCAGGTCCCGGTTTACAGTAAACCCGCCCATCTGACCGATGATGATCAGTACCGGTCCCCTATCATGGAAAGGGTGCCTGAGGGTAAAGCTGATCTGGGTTCAGAAGTTGCAGTACCTCTGAATCTGAGGCCCGGAGACATATTTACCATAAGGGGGGAAGAATTTGAGGTTAACCGGGTCTACTCCAGAAGGGGCACAAGGGATGATCTCAGTGTCTGGATACCTCTCGATAAAGCCCAGTCCATACTTAACCGGCCCGGTAAGATAAATGGCATACTTGCTCTTGAATGTGTATGTTCGACAGAGGAACTTGGACAGGTAGCCAGGGAGGTTAAGGAGGTTCTTCCCCATGCGCAGGTTTTTGAATTCAGCTCACTTATTGCTGCCCGCGCTGATGTGAGGCAGAGAGCGGCAAAATTGCATGAAGAGATATTGCAGGCTGAAATGGCCCATCAGATGGAGTTGAGGAGGGAGAAGGAAAGGCTGGCCTCTGTTTTGATTATTCTTCTTATTACAGGCGCATCGGTCTGGATATTTGTGCTCATACTCAATAATGTTCGCGAAAGAAAACATGAGATAGGAATTCTGCGGGCAATTGGTTTCAGCCGTTTGAAGGTGCTTCAGATCTTCCTGGGAAAATCTGCTTTGATGGGGGTGGTAGCTGGTATTATCGGGTGTATGACCGGCGCTCTGGCAGGTGTTTTATGGAGTGGAACCGGTCTTTCTTTTTCCGGTCAGGGCTCCCTTGTCACCCCGCCTGTAATAATTACCGGACTGATACTGGCTCCCCTGCTGGCTCTTACAGCAGGATTGCTCCCTTCAGTATTGGCAGCAAACCAGGATCCGGCAGATATCATTGGAGAAAGGTGATGGTACTTTGCAATTAAGGTATATGGTCCAAAACAGGGCGGGTGAATAATAAAATTTAAGCATGTTTGAGTTATTAATCAGTAAATTGAATGGAATTACGTATTAACGGACTTAAGAAGTATTACAGAACAGGGAAGGAAAAAGAGGTAAAGGCCGTTGATGGGGTGTCTCTTGAAATCGGCAAGGGTGAGCTTGTTTCAGTGAACGGGCCAAGCGGTTGTGGCAAGACTACTCTTCTTCTCATTTCCGGGGGGTTGATGAATCCTGACCATGGCGAAGTATTCCTGGGCGAAAAGAATCTTTACAGGATTTCACCGGATGTACGGGACAGGGAGAGGGTAACGAAGGTCGGTTTCGTATTTCAGCAGTTTTATCTTGTCCCCTATATAAACATACTTGAAAATGTGCTTATACCCACAATAGGGTTGAATTCATATTCAGCTTCCGTTGAGCAAAGGGCAAGGGATCTGATAGATCATTTCAATTTGTCTGACAGAATTGATCACAAGCCCGGAGAGCTGAGCACCGGAGAGCGGCAGCGGGTAGCGCTTGCCCGGGCCTTGATAAACCGGCCCTCGGTTTTATTTGCTGATGAACCAACCGGAAATCTTGATGATTATAACGCGGAGGTTGTGCTGAAATATATCTCGGAATTTGCCGCGGATGGCGGAGCTGTGCTGCTGGTTACCCACGATAAAAGAATAAGCAGGCAGGCTCACAGATCTGTCAGGATGAAAGATGGCAGATTTGTCGGGGATGACACTAATCCGGTAAAATGACTACCTTCTGATCCGGATTTTCCAGATGATTTAAGGTATTTTTCCCAATTATTTGATGCAACCTAAGTCAGCTTATTGTATTATAAAGATTAACCATGAATAAGAAGTTTATAAAAATCCTGATACTAGTGTTCCTTGTTCAGTCATTACACTCACAGGAACTGCATAATGTTGAGGGGCGGGTTTACAATATTGAAACAGGTGAACCGGTATCCGGTGCAAGTATCCTGGTTACCAAAACACTGCAGGGAACAAGTTCCGGGGCGAATGGCAGGTTTGAGCTCAGACTTCCAGCCGGTGAATATCATATAAAGGTTTCTTCCCTGGGGTTCTCCGAAAAGGAGTTCTTGCTGAGGGTACCTTCTGATAATATTGAAGATACGGGTATCGGATTGATTGGAAAAAAAATAGAAATAGAGGGTGTTGATGTTATCGGAAGTCTGTTTATAGCCGACAGGGACACTTCAATCAACAGGGTGCCTGTTTCGATTTTGCCTGCTGTTACAAGAATAAGCGCTATTGAAATAGAAAGACAGGGGGCAGTAACCCTGACTGATGCCTTTAAATATGTACCGGGTGGTTGGACGGAAACAAGAGGCAGAAAAGTGAAGCAGTTTTTCTCTGTCAGGGGACAAAGGTATCCTTATCCTGATTATTCAATTAACGGTATCTGGCAAAAGGAATTTGAAGAGACTTCATACTTTTTTTCTGCTCTTGATGTAGAATCAGTTGAAATAGTTCGCTCAAGCTCCGCCCTGGTTAAGGGCCTCTCTGGTTTGACCGGGGTGGTTGATGTAAGGACAAAGAGGCCGGTAGGTGAAACTATTTCATTTTCAGCTAAATATGGTCAACAGAATAACTATGTTACAAATTTCCGGTATGGAAACAAAATCAATGATGTTACTTTCAACACCTCAGCCACCTTATTTGGCACTGACGGACCGCCGGGACGAAACGGCAAAGAACGTATAGGGAATTTTCACGGGGATATTGACTGGGAAATAAACAGTAAGTTGAAACTTTCAGCAGGTACGGCCTACATTGGGGGATCGCGTGAATTCGTGAGTATTATTGAGGCTGAATCCAGTGCACCCAATTTGTTGGGCAGGGAAGAAGCATTTGATCCCCTTCGCACATCATTGAATTATGCAAAGCTTTATTACCGGGGAGATGATAATTCGCTTACTGAACTGCAGACCAGTTTTTCATACCGTGATGCTTATTACAGGAGATATGATCTTCCCGGGCAGGAAACTGGTCAGGAAAAAGATTGGGAGTATGGATTTAACCTTTTGCACAGCAGGCCCTTATCTTCTACAAACACTTTAAGGCTCGGTGTATTATATAACCACTGGGAAGCGCCTGAAGGGAAACGTTATTATGCCGGCCGCGCGTGTAACGTCCATACCTGGTCAGGGGTGATTGCCAGTGAGCAGAGAGCAGGTAAATTTTTATTCGACGCTGGTATAAGGCTTATCAGCGGCTATATTGTTGAATTTGGAGATTTTGGTATTGAAGGAGGTATGCCCGCGGTTTTACTTAATGCAGCATCCATAGAGGATGAGATTGCACCACTTGAATGGCAATCAGTGCTTGGAGTATCCTATATCCATTCGGGAGCTCTCTCCTTTCATTATAATTTTTCAGGAGGAACTATCGCTCCCCGCAGAGGAAGTTTAACCGATCAGGGCGTTACACCTGAAAACGAAACACGTTTTCAGCATGATCTTGGTTTCAGGCATATAACAAACAATCGCAATGAGATAACTTTCAGCACCTTTTATGCTCAAAGACAGGATGCTCTTGAATTAAGCGGGGAGACAGTTATCACCGGGGATGATTATCTGATGGAACTTTATGAGAACCTGGATAAGCGCAGTTACGGGGTGGAATTATCAATTAAATTCAATATCCCGGTCATTCATAGTTTTCTCTTTGCCAATGCAACACTGATGAGGGGAGAAAACGAGATAGAAGGCAGAATGGAAAAAGATAATAAATTACCCAATGTGATTCTGAACACTGGAGTTCTATTTGAGCATTCCGGTTTTGATGCCAATCTTTTTGTAAACTATACCGGGCCATATACAAACAACAGGTTTGTGCGAGGCCCCTGGATTGCAGAACATGGTGATTTCCCGCTTGGAGACTTTTTTTCTTTTGATATAACGGCGGGTTATACATTTGACAGAAGGTTCTCAACCAGGGTCTTTGCGGAGGTTAAAAATCTTCTTGATCAGAGGTACCTTACCGTTGCAGGCTATCCCGATTACGGCAGACTGCTCTTTTCGGGAGTAAGAATTAACTTCTGACAGGGGTGGTTAAACACAGTTTGTATGATTTGTTTCAAATTTTTTGGATTATTGGTCAGGCCATTTTTCCTGCAATGTAAATGACACTGAAGCCACATCATCGGAGCTGGTTCCTGCAAACACAATAAATTCGCCGGGTTCAGCCTTAAAGTTCACATCATTATCATAAAATGCCAGGTCATTGACAGTTATGGTAAAGCTTATTTCCTTTGATTCACCAGCTTTGAGAAAAACTTTCTCAAAGCCTTTGAGTTTCTTTACAGGTTGTGTGATTGTCCTGATCACATCATGAATATACAACTGTACAACCTCTTCTCCATCAAGATCGCCTGTATTGGTAACGGTTACAAAAAGGGTAATTTCTTCATCAGGCTTCATCACATCCTTATTCAACTTAAGATTGGTGTAATCGAAGGTGGTATAGCTCAGACCGTAACCAAATGGAAACAGGGGTGAATTCGGCACATCAAGGTAATTTGAACGGAACTTCACGAATTCATCCCCCTCCTGTGGCCGACCGGTGGAGCGGTGATTATAATAGACAGGGATCTGTCCTGCATTTCTGGGGAATGACATGGTCAATTTTCCTGAAGGATTGTAATATCCGTACAACACATCGGCAATTGCATTTCCTGCCTCGATACCCGGATGCCATACAAACAGGATCGCATCTGCAAGTTCGTATTCTTCTTCCATTGTCAGTGGACGCCCGCTCATCATCACCAGCACCAGGGGCTTGCCTGTTCCGGCAAGGGCCCTTACAAGCTTTTTCTGACTTTCGGGAAGCGATATGTCTGACCGGCTCGATGATTCACCACTCATTTCGGAAGCCTCACCGATAACTGCAACAATAACATCTGCATTTGAAGCAATCCCGACAGCTTCCCTTAGCATGACCTCGGGTGACCTCTCGTCAATGACGATGCGGGGTCCAAAAACGTTGACCTTTTCTGCAAAATCAGGGTCATCATGAATATTGGCGCCTTTTGCATACCGGATATTAATTTCTTCTCCTGCCACATTTTTCATCCCTTCCAGCACCGGTACAGACATTTGCCTGTCTGCCGAAACAACCCATGTGCCCATCATATTGCTTTTTTCATAGGCCAGAGGGCCAATAAGTGCAATGCTCTGGTTTTTGTCAAGGGGAAGAATATTACCCTTGTTTTTAAGCAAGACAAAGGAGCGTGCCGCTGCATCCCTTGCAGCATGAAGGTTCTCAGCGGTAAGGATCTCTTTTCCCGGCAGAGTTTCGTCAATATACCGGTAGGGATCATCGAACAATCCAAGCCTGTATTTTGCCCTCAATACATTTCTGCATGCATTATCAATGTATGCTTCTATAATAATTCCTTCCTCAAGGGATTTTTCCAGGGTAGTCAGAAATGCCTCACCAACCATATCCATATCCAGTCCGGCCTTCAGTGCAAGAGCTGAAACTGCCTGCAGATCACCTATTCCATGATCCACCATTTCATTGACCGACGTATAATCAGAAATCACGAAGCCATCAAAATCCCATTTTTCCCGGAGAATGTTGGTAAGTAACCACCTGTTACCAGTTGCAGGTACTCCTTCCACATCATTGAAAGCAGTCATTATACATCCCACTCCTTCTTCAATGGCTGCTTTGAAAGGAGGCATGTAGATATTGAACATCCTGGTACGGCTCATGTCAACAGTATTATAATCACGTCCGCCTTCCGGAGCTCCGTAAAGGGCGAAATGCTTGGCTGTTGACATCATGGTATATGAACTGGCAAGATCATCCTGCTGGTAACCGCGCACCATTGCCCGGGCAATTTCCGAATTGAGGTAGGGGTCTTCACCTCCCCCCTCAGCTACTCTTCCCCATCTTGGTTCGCGTGAAACATCGATCATTGGCGAATAATTCCAGTTAATTCCGTCAGCAGTGGCCTCCCTTGCGGCAATACGGGCTGTTTCTTCAATCAATTCCATATCCCAGCTGCATGATAAACCTATCGGGATCGGAAACACTGTTTTATAACCATGGATCACATCAAGTCCAAAAAGCAAAGGAATCCCGAGCCGGCTGTCGTTTACCGCCATCTCCTGGGTCTGCCTTATCCTCTCCGGCGGACCGGAGATGCCAAAAATACCTCCTACCTGGCCGTTCTTTATTTTTTCTTCCACATCGGTGCTGACAGTAGCTCCTGTCGGGATGTCCGCACCCGGGGTTATCAGGTTCAGTTGGCCTATCTTTTCCTGAATACTCATTTGGGACATAAGTTCATTAATAAACCTGTCTATCTCTGAATCAGCGGTTCGCTGGTTGCATGAGTAAGCCAGTACAACAACTGTTATTAAAAAAACAAACTTCTTCATAATCATTTTTTTTACTGTTTCTCAGTAATTTATGAACCCCAGTTTTTCCAGGCCAATTGATATTTCAGGGCTTTCCATGAACAGGTCCCACAACAGCCCCGACCTGTGATTTTCGATCATTACCACTACAGGCCCCTGATCTATTGCCAGGTACCTTTCGGGGAACCAGTCCTCCGTCTCACTGAAGGCATCATAAAAACCGTATTTCCCAAACAGCCTGTCACCCAGTTCCTCGTAAAAATACCTCATTGCCTGAAGTGAATATTCTGGAGTGTAGGGTATCGATGAAAGGGCTGCCGTAGGGGATATTACGCCCAGGTCGTTGTGGGGGGCATGTGCCGAATAGCCGACTGTCGAATAACTTGCGGTCAATCCCCAGCTGTTTTCCCCGTAGCCTTCATACCCATGGGGGTTCTCGACGCACCAGGCTCTGTTTATCAGTGTGTGGCTGACATTGTTCTCCCAGTAATGCCCGTATTTGTCTTCCAGGTTCCTGGGGTCAAGTCCGAGATACGAATAATGGGCCCAGAAAAGCGGTCCGCCATGCTGTTCTGATCCGTTATGCCTAAGGGTCAGGGTATAGCCGTATTGAGTTACCGAGGTCCTGATATCGCCGCCCCTGGCCCATCCTTCGTGGTACACGTCCGGCGATATGGGATAGGTGGGAGAGGAGGCAGCCAGTATGTAGGTAATAAGGCATTCGTCGTATCCCCTGATGGAATGGTTCATTGCCCATCCGTGATTGGGCGACCAGTGCCAGTAAAGCACATTCTCGCCGTCCCGGGTGTGCCAGTCCCATTGTACCTCCCTCCACAGGGAGTCGATCCTGGCTGCAAGATTTTGTTCGTTCTCATCACCCTTGATCAAATATTGCCTCGCTGTTAGCAAACCCTGGATAAGGAATGAGGTTTCCACCAGGTCGGCCCCGTCATCACGGGGACTGAACGGACGCACTTCTCCTGTTTCCCCGTTGAGCCAGTGGGGCCAGACACCATTGAACCTGTCGGCCGAAGAAAGAAACCCGACGATCCGCTCAAGCCTGTCAACACCTTGCTGCCGGGTTATAAAGTTTCTCTCAATGCCGGCAATTATCGCCATTATGCCGAAGCCTGAGCCCCCGGTAGTAACAATATGCTTGTCATCCTGGGGATATTCCCCGTCTGCATGATATCGCTCCCTTGCCATTCCCGAGTTTGGTTCGGCGCCATCCCAGAAATACTGAAAAGTATGTTCCTGCACAACATCAAGAAGTTCTTCATCTGTAAGACCCTTCCTTATTCTGTGGTCGGCGCTGCGCTCCGCTGCATTGCAGGAGACAATTACAAGGGTAATGATCAGGATCCGTATGATGTTCATTTGAATATGGTTTAAATTAAAGCAAAATAACAGCACTGTTATGTTGTAAGGCTTTTTATCAGGTGAATGTCATTTTCGCAGATCATCCGGTTAAGATTTTGCCCCTAATAACTTGTGAATCCCAGCTTATCCAATCCTTCGGCTATTTCGGGGTTATTCATGAACAGATCCCACAATAGCCCCGACCTGTAATTTTCAATCATTACCACGATGGGTCCCTGGTCAATAGCCAGATACTTTTGGGGAAACCAGTTTTCAGTTTCACTGAAAGCATCATAAAAGCCATATTTGCCAAACAGCCTGTCGCCCAGTTCTTCATAGAAATATCTCATCGCATCCATTGAATATTCCGGGGTATAGGGCATGGAAGACAATGCGGCAGTCGGGGAGATAACTCCCCTGTCATTATGGGGAGCGTGAGCCGAATAGCCATCGGGCGAATAGCTTGCTGTAAGTCCCCAGCTGTCCTCCCCGTAACCCTTGTAACCGTGAGGGTTGTCAATGCACCATGCCCTGTTTATAAGGGTGTGGTTAACATTGTGCTCCCAGTAGTTCGCGTATTGATCCTCAAGATTTCGCGGATCCAGTCCGAGATAGGAATAGTGCGCCCAGAAAAGCGGGCCCCCGTATTGTTCGGCCCCATTGTGCCTGAGGGTAAGCGGGTACCCGTAGGTTGTAATGCTGGCATTGATGTTACCGCCCCGGGCCCAGCCTTCATGGTAAACTTCGGCTGGTATGGGGTGGGTGGGAGAGGAGGCTGCAAGCACGTATACGATAAGGGCTTCATCATAGCCTCTTATAGCATGATTTATGGCCCATCCGTGATTGGGTGACCAGTGCCAGTAAAGGACGTTCTGACCCGAATGCCTGTACCAGTCCCATTCCACTTTGCGCCACAATTCGTTTATTTTGCCGGCGATTTGCCTTTCCTGCTCATTTCCATTTAACAGGTATTGCTTTGCGGTAAGCAATCCCTGCACCATAAAGGCAGTCTCTACAAGGTCTCCTCCATCGTCAAACTGGCTGAAGGGAACCACCCTCCCGGTCTCTCCGTTGAGCCAGTGAGGCCAAACACCATGAAACCGGTCAGCCGAAGATAGAAAATTAACGATGCGTTCAAGGCGTTCCACCCCTTCTTCACGCGTTATGAAACCCCTTTCAATGCCAGTAATAATGGCCATGATCCCGAAACCAGATCCTCCTGTGGTTACAATCCAGCCATCAAAGCTTCCGTCGATGTGGTAGCGTTCGCGTGCCATTCCCGATTCCGGTTCCGCTCCGTCCCAGAAATACTGAAAGGTTTGTTTCTGGACAAGGTCCAGAAGTTCGTCGTCAGACAGGGTTGTATCGTCATTGACAGGGTCGGGATAGACCGGGTCTGGGTCTTTATCGCAGCCCGGGAATATAAGGATAATTAATGCTATATAGATAAATTGCTTCATGGTTAGATTACTTTTCGGTCTTTCGACGGAAATGACCGCCAGTGTCAAAAGATAATTTTCGACACTGGCAGATTATATTGTTTTAGGGTTCCATGGAAAAATCCATTCCGGCAGTCCGGGTGCTATCTATGATACAGATACAAAAAGTAGAAAAAAAATTGATGATAAAGGTGACCGGGGGATTGCCGGCAACAGTCCCAGCCGCAATCTCTTTCAGTGATTTTATGATTTGACCTGCCATTTCTTAAAATTTAGGAGGTTGAATTCCGGGGACAGGAGGTTCTGCCAGTCCGGGCTGCAGGTCTATCTGCGTCAGGGGGATCGGGAAAAATTCATGCTCTCCCCTTACAAAACTGGGTATTGTTCCCTCAGCCCTGTCAAGCCGAACCAGATCAAAGAACCTGTCTGCTCCCCACTCAAATTCGAGTTCCACAGCCCTTTCATCCAAAATATCATCAATTGTTGCGCCGGAAATCGCAGGCATTCCTGCCCTTTCCCTGACCTCATTGAGGGGTATGTCACCGGCTCCAGCCCCGTTCACCTGGATCAGGGCCTCTGAGTAAAGCAGAAGTGCATCGGCGTACCGGAACAGGTTTATGTTCATGAATCCACCATACCTGTGTCTGCCTGGTGTTTGTTGAACATAGGGAACATAGGTCTTGAAAAAGTATGCTTCAGCAACTCCCCTGCCTTCCGCGTTATAACGATCCAGAAGGGCCTGCAGGTCGCCCGGAATGGCTCCTATGGAATCTCCCTCCTGTGTCCTTGTATTGGGGTATATGATAGAAGTTTCGTACCTGATTCCCTCGTTCCTTACCTGCAGAAGATCGATATACTTTTGTGCGGGCATGGAAAAGCCCCAGCCTCCGGTGAAAGGTGTGCCGTTATATTTCGTTCCGCCTGTCTGCTTGATACCGTGAGCCACATAAAACTGGTCGATATCTGTGACATCGCCGGAAGAGGCTCCGAAGTCCGTGTGAACAATCTCCAGTATACTTTCATCCGACA